>CAYYCR010000013.1:0-17737 GCA_964470385.1 uncultured Muribaculaceae bacterium
TGATCTACTCCGTCTTAAAATTTTAGCATAATCAACTAACTTGAAGAAGAACCAACATATGTTGCTAGCGAATACCATATCGGCAATATCAACTTGTAAATTTTTCGTTAACATATCCCCTTTCCTATTAATCAAATAATAAGATTGAATGATATCTTCTTTATTACATCGAAAGTTATTGAGCTGGATTTGTAATGTTTTTTCTATATTAGAATAATCGTTATCACTATATTTTAGTTGTCTTCCATGTATGTTACAGACAAATGCGATATTTCGATTAAAAATTCCTGTTGTCATTTTGTTAGATAACTCAATATTAATTTTTTTCCCATTCATATCTACTAATAAGTCAACTTCTATATTACGGTTGTGTTTATGATGAATGGGTGATTTTTATTTTGTAATTTTACATTGCCTTTTAAGTCCTCTAAAGAAATTTCTAAATAGCAAGATAAAAAAATTTCCAACATGTCTAAATTGTTTTCATCGCTGAAAAAAGTTCGTAAAAGCATAATCAGTTGTCAACGGAATATTCTCTTCTGTTAATAGTTCTTTGGCTCTAATATTCATCTAGGTGCCTTCTTTGTTAGTTCTCATACTACTACAGCAAAGTAGAAAATATAAATAGCATTTTTAGAAAAATCAACGATAAATAAAATTCAAAAATGTAATTTTTGCTAGACAGATTTTAAAAAAGCACTAAAAAAATGAAAATTGAACAAAGGTAAAAAATAATCTAGTTGATAACTCTTTTGTTTTTGGCTATAATAGTGTTAGGAGAATGATAGTATGAAAAATTTGGGAAAACTATTATACTTTTTAAAACCATATAAAAAATGGGCAATTTTAGCCCCTCTTCTTATTTTTTTAGAAGTTATTATGGACTTATTTTTGCCATCGATTATGGCTAATATTGTGAATATTGGAATTGCCGAAAAAAGAATTGATTATATTGTCTTTCATTTAGGAATTATGATTGTTCTTACTATTCTTGGAGTAGTAGGGGGAACCCTTAGTACTTATTATAGTGCCAAAGCCAGTGGTTATATGACTAATGATTTAAGAAAAGAACTATTTGAGAAAATATCAGAATTATCATTTTTTCATTTGGATAAAATCAAAACTGGACACTTGATTACCATTATCACAAATGATATTACACTAATTGGAAGCATTGTCATGATGTGCCTACGATTTATTTTTAGAGTTCCTGTCATTATTATTGGAAGTATGATTATGGCTATTACCATTAGCCCAAAACTATCTTTGATATTGGTATCACTAATTCCTTTTATGATTATAATAGTAGCTATTGTCATGAAAAAGGCATTTCCTTATTTTCAAAAAATGCAGGATAGTGTTGATGATGTGAATACGGTAGTAAGGGAAAACTTAAATGGAATCCGGGTTGTAAAAGCTTTTGTCATGGAAGAGTATGAAATCAACCGATTTGATGAAGTAAATAAAAAACTAATGGATATTACGGTAAAAGGAACACGTATTATGATTACAGCTATGCCAGTTATGATGCTTTTTATTCATATAGCAACCATACTGGTTCTTTGGTTTGGAGGAATGGAAGTTAATATAGGTACTTTAAAAGTGGGAGACATTATGGCTTTTATTGAATACCTAACCAATATCTTAACTGCTTTAATGATGGCTTCTATGGTGATTGTCATGTTATCTAGAAGTGAAGTAAGTGCCTTTAGAATCAACGATATTTTTGCTTTAGAAAATGATTTACAGGACGGAAAACAAGCTTTATCATTAGAGGCGATGAAAGGAAAACTAGAATTTCGCAATGTCAGTTTTGCTTATGGAACAGGAAATGGAGATGCCGTTTTAAAAAATATAAATTTTGTAGCAAATCCTGGAGAAACGATTGGTATTATTGGTGCTACTGGAAGTGGCAAAAGTACACTCGTCAATTTGATTCCAAGATTTTATGATGTCTCTAGTGGAGAAATTCTGATTGACGACATTAATATTAAAGATTATAGTTTATCCTTTGTTAGAACGAATGTCAGTATCGCTCTTCAAAAGCCGTTTTTGTTCTCTAAAACCATTCGTGAAAATTTAGCTTATGGAAATGAAGAAGCAACCGAAGAAGAACTGATAGAATGTTCAAAACTTGCTTGTGCTTATGAATTTGTAAAAGAAAAAGGAATGGATTATATTTTAGAACAAAAAGGCGTTAATTTATCTGGTGGTCAAAAGCAAAGACTTTCATTGGCACGTGCTTTGGTAAGCAAACCCAAAATACTTATTTTAGATGATACCTTATCGGCAGTAGATATGAAAACAGACCATCAAATTAGAAGCAATTTGAAACCATTTTTGAAAGAAAGAACGACGATTATTGTAGCTAGTAAAATAGCTTCTATCATGGACGCTAATCAAATTTTGGTATTAGAAGATGGGGAATTGGTAGCCAAAGGAACGCATCAAGAGCTCATGAAAAACTGTACTTTTTATCAAGAACTTTACCACTCACAATTAGAAAAAGAGGTGAAATAATGGAACAAGATGTGAAAGCCGTAAATCCGAAGAAAACAATCAAACGTCTTTGGAATTACTTAAAAAAAGAAAAACTCCAATTAGGGATTATGATTTTCTTTGTTTTATTTGCTACTATTTTTAGTGTTATTTCTCCTTACTTATTAAGTGTTGCTGTTGATCAATTTCTAGGAAAAGAAGATATGAGGCCACTTTTCTATCTCTGTATTTTATTAGTAATACTTTACACTTTAAATTCCTTTTTCCGTTGGATGCAGAATTTTATCATGGCGAGAGTTTCAGAACAAGCCATGTATGAACTAAAGAAAGATTTATTTCATCATTTAGAAAAATTGGATTTGAGTTTCTTTGACCGCAATAAAAAAGGTGATTTAATGAGTCGGTTTACAAATGATATCACCATTATTGATGATGCTCTTAGTGAAGCTGTGATTCAAATTGTGAGTAGTGTGATATCTTTAATTGGAATTACGGTCATCATGTTTGTTATGAATCCGATTTTGGCGATTACTACCATTATTACCGTTCCTATATTTTTCTTTATTGTTGTAAAAATAGGAGTTGCTTCTGGAAAATATTTTATGAAACAACAAAATAGTTTGGGAACATTAAATAGTCATGCTGAAGAAATGATGACTGGGATGAAAGTAATTAAGAGTTATTGTAAAGAAAAAGAATCTGTATCAGAATTTGAACATTACAATAATGAGCTTAGAGATGTATCCATCAAAGCTGAATTATATTCTAATTTAGTGATTCCAGCGAATATAGCTGTTAGTAACATTGGTTATGTGTTATTAATTGCTGTTGGAGCAATCATGACAGTAAGAGGGGGTGCAACAGTAGGAACCATTTTGGCATTCGTTACTTATTCCGATATGTTTCGTAGACCGATTAATCAACTAGCGACTCTTTATGCTTCTATCCAAGCCGCATTAGCAGGGGCTGAACGTGTTTTTGAAATCATGGATCAAAAAGTAGAAATTACGGATATTAAAAATCCTGTTTTATTTGAAAATATAGAGGGCAATGTAACATTAGAACATGTTGACTTTGGATATGGTCCTAAAAAAATGATTTTAAAAGATATTAATTTGGAAGTAGAAGCAGGAAAATCAATTGCTTTAGTAGGACCAACAGGAGCCGGAAAAACGACAATTGTCAATTTAATAACCAGATTTTATGACATTAATCATGGGGTGATTAAAATAGACGGAATTGATATTACCAAAGTAAAACAAAAAGATCTAAGATTAAAAATTGGAGTTGTATTACAAGAAACACATTTATTTAAAGGGACTGTAAAAGAAAATATAAAATATGGGAATATGCTAGCTACAGATGAGCAAGTGATAGAGGCCAGTAAAAAAGCCCAAGCTCATCAATTTATTCATCGGCTTCCCGACGGTTATGATTCTTTGGTAGAAGAAGAGGGCAGTAATTTTTCAGAGGGAGAAAGACAACTGATTGCCATTGCGAGAGCGATTTTAGCTGATCCTGATATTTTAATATTAGATGAGGCCACTTCTAATGTAGATACCAGAACAGAAATGCAAATCAATCAAGGAATGAAAGAATTGATGAATGGGAGAACAAGTTTTGTCATTGCACATAGATTATCGACAATTAGAAATGCAGATACGATTTTGGTTTTAAATCATGGAGAAATTATTGAAAAAGGAAATCATGAAGAATTGCTGGCTCAAAAAGGTTTTTATTATGAGCTATACATGAGTCAATTTGAATAGTAGTTGTAAAAAAGGTGAATTTATCTTTTCAAGTTAAAAAAAAATTGGTATACTTATAAGTAGGATAAGGAGGAATAAAATGGGACAAAAAGGAAAAAAGACAAATAAAGCAAAAACAAATCCACTTCAAAGTGTTATGACATCATGGAAAAAAATAGATTCTGAAAAAAGAGTTTTTATCATCATTATTGTTATTTTATTTGCATTTGTATTTTTAATGCCTAATGTTTATCGCGGATGGGTTAGTTTTAGAGATAATGGTTTTAGATTTAGTAATAATAAAAAAACAACTACCAATACAGGTACTCAAAAAGATCCAAATAAGGGTAAAACTCTTACTATGACATGTACTCAATCTGTCAAAGATAGTAGATATGAAACCAATATCAAATCAGAGATTTATTATGTTGATAGCGAGCTCAAACGGGAAAATTATACTGTTACCTTAAAAGCCGTGAGTGATGAAGCGAAAGCAGAGTTAGCAACTAGAAAATCATTATATGATGGAACAGTAGAATTTTATCAAGGTTATGACGGATTTGATGCCAAAGTCGAAGTAAAAGACAATTTACTCACTTATAAACTTGCCACTGATTATGCGAAAATTGATCGTGATAAGATTAATAGTGAGTATGAAAACAGCGATAGTGGGCAAAGTGTCGCTTTAAGATATAATCAAGATATTGATAGTGTGAAATCATATTATGAAAATTTAGGACTTATTTGCAGGAAATAATATTTTTATTCCTGTTTTTTTCTTGTGTTTTTTCTTTTTTTCCGCTATAATAATACTTACTTTTTTAAGGGGGGAAAAAATGGATACAACAGAATACTTTTCTTTTATAAAAACTCGTATTCACGAATTACAAGAAGAATTAAAAGAAATTCAAAAAGAAAAACAAAAATGTGCGAAAGTCAGTAAGAAATATGATGGAAGAGTTAGTAACGATAAAACAGTTCAGGATTATAAATTGCAAATAGAATTTATCAATTATAAAATTCAATATTTAGAAAAATTAAAATCATTACCAGACTATATTTTGATTTCCAATTTATCAAATCAGAGTTTAAAAAAATTTGGTAAGCTTTTGAATTTAAATCATTGTGCGGTAGAATTAATTCGCTCCTGTTTAACTTCAGAAGAAGAAATTCGTTCCTTTTTAATTTCAGCATATGAACTTCAACAAATAGACTATTTAATGACAAAGCAAAATCCATTGGATTGTAAAGAACAATTATTATTAAATGCTGATTTTGAATCATTAATGAAATTATTGTCATCACAAAAGAAGTACCAAGAATTAAAAAGAGAAAGAGAAGGACTTAAAATGTCAGTTTATATACCAGAAATTTTAAGACTATCAAAACAAGAAGAATGTTCTAGTTATACAATGCAGGAATTAGAAAAGATAAGAGAAAATATCGGTCGTTATGTAGATGCATTGGTTAAAAAAAGAAGAAAAGTTCAATCAGACTATGCGTTGGATGTCATAAAAGAAGTTATTTATTATCAAAAACATTTAGAGGAAAAACTACCTATTTCCTTTGTTCAGTTTCATAAAGAGAAAGTCTTATCTAAATTTCCTCAATTAGAACCAATGGTAAATGCTTTTCTTTTTGAAGAGCAAGCCAAGGGACATTGGTTTTATAAAATAAAACCAAAACTTAGAATGAACAAAAAAATAGATATGACTCCATTTTTAGAAGCGGTTTTGGCATATTATCAAAATGCAGAAACAATTTCCTTTTTTGGAATCGGCCCAACAAATTTTTTAAATATGACAGAAAGCGAATATCAGAATATGATTGAAAATATTGAAAAAGTACAACAAGAAAGAATGGAAGAAATTGTAACATTAAAACATGATATTATGAAAGCAGAAAATCTAATTGAGCCAAAAATAGAACGTTATTATATGTTAGAATTAAAAGAAAAAGAAAAATTTATGCAATTAGCATCAAAGGTAATGTTTCCTATTTCTGAAAAACTTATTTCGCAATTACTAGAAAACCAAAATTTAAAACAATATCTTAAAAACTTGTATTGCAATCAGGAACTACAAAGTTTATGGATGATATTAACAGAGCCATTAAAAGAACAAAGTACCAAGGAAGCATTAGAACAAGAAGCTTATCAATTATATAAGAAATAGAAGCGATTGCTTCTTTTTTTGTTTAAATGGTGAAAATTACTTTCATAATAAAGTAGATAAGGAGGTATTTATGAAACCAGAAAGTTTGTGGTTAGCTGATATCAAAGAAACAAAAGAACCTATTTTAAAAGAAGATCTAACTTGTGATGTGTTAATTGTGGGTGCTGGAATGACAGGGCTTAGTACCGCATATCATTTAAGAAATCATAATTTAAAGATTATCGTTGTGGATAAAAATAAAGTTGGTCATGGGATTAGTGCAAGGACAACTGGTAAAATTACTTACTTGCAAGAAACAATTTATCAAGAATTAAAAAAGAAATATTCATTCGAAGTAGCACACAAATATTTACAATCACAATTAGAAGCGATAAATCTGATTAAAACAATTGTGGAAAAACACCATATTGAATGTGATTTTGACATGGCTACTTCTTATGTTTTTGAAAGTCAAAAAAATCAAAAACAAAATATAAAAGAAGAAAAAAAGTTATTAGAAGAAATGGGTATTTCTGTAAAAGAAATAAAAACACCAAAATATGCGATTGGTGTTGAGGGTACTTATGTCTTTCATCCAGTAAAATATATGTTGGCATTAAAAGAAATCTGTAAAAAGGATGGAATTCAGTTTTTTGAACATACGAATATTAATTTTATGAAAAAAGAAAGTGATTACTATGTTTGTGGAAATGAGCTTGCCTCTATTAAAGCGAAAAAAATCGTTTTTGCGTCCCATTATCCATATTTCTTATTTCCCTTTTTAATGCCTTTAAAATGTACCTTAGAACGTTCCTATTTATCAGCTTCAAGGGTGGAAAAAATAGAACATTACTCGGCTATTAGTGCTTCTAAACCATGCATTTCGATGAGATATCATAATGGCAAACAAAATTATATGATCTATTTATCAGAAAGTCATTTTTTGTATGAGGAGAATGATGACAAAAAACATTTTGAAAAAGTGAAAAAAGAAGTTTCTAAGTTAGGAGTGAAGCCAAAATACGTATGGAGTAATCATGATATTATGACTTTTGATAAACTTCCCTTTATAGGAAGATTAGAAAAAAGTAGTACAAACCTTTATCTTGCAACTGGTTATAATACTTGGGGCATGACGAATAGTAATTTAGCAGGAAAAATTATTTCGGATATGATTTTAGATATTTATAGTCCATATGAAAGGCTTTTTTCGCCACTTCGAAATTTGAATTTAGAAACACTTCCAAAAGCAATCTATGGTGGAATGAAGCCAATGATTGAAAACAAAGTGTGGAAAAATAAAAAATGGTATCCAGATCGTGTCTATTTTGAACAAAGAGATGGAAAAAATATCGCAATCTATGTGGATAAATGGGGTAAAGAGCATATGGTTTATAATACTTGTCCACATCTCAAATGTAGTTTGTTATTTAATTCTGTGGAAAAAACTTGGGATTGCCCTTGTCATGGTTCACGATTTGATTTAGATGGACATGTTATTATAGGTCCAAGCAATTATAATATTACTTATCAAAAAAGGTAAATTTTTGAATTTATCTTTTTATAATGTCTAATTTTTCTTGATGACAGGATAGAAAATAGTAAGATAGAAAGTGATTTTCTTTTATTCGAATATTTTATTACTTGATAATAATAAATATGTGTTATAATAAAATAGAAAGAGTTTTTATATCAACTGATATCAGAACGATTTATTATTTCTAATGTTTTAGAAAGAAGGTATGTGAATGAAAATTAGTAGTGTCGATTTGGTTATTAGTGCTGTAAGACGGAGTCAATATCCAACAGATGAAAAACCAGAGTTTTTATTGGTTGGTAGATCTAACGTTGGAAAGAGCAGTTTTATTAATACCATGATTCATAGAAAAAATTATGCTAGAACATCAGCAACTCCAGGAAAAACACAGACAATTAACTTTTACTTGGTAAATGATGCCTTTTATTTAGTGGATGCACCAGGATATGGATATGCAGCCCTCAATAAAACCAAACAAAAAAAATTCGGTCTTATGATGGAAGACTATCTTAAAAATAGACCCAATTTAAAACAAGTTTTTATGTTAGTAGATTTTCGTCATAAACCGACGAGTGATGATCTCATGATGTATAACTTTTTGAAGTACTATAAATTACCAGTAACCATTGTTGCAACCAAAGTTGATAAAGTGGGAATCACTTTACATCAACGTCAAAGGAATGCGATTTTAGATGAATTAGAATTAGTAGTCGGTGATGACTTTGTACTATTTTCTAGTGTGACCAAAGAGGGTTCTGAAGAAATTAATGAAAAAATAAGTAGAACGATTTAAGGTTTACCACGTTACGCACAATTTCATATAATACTTTAGGTGATATGATGAAAGTAATGAAATTGGAGCAAAATAACGTGGTTATTTTTTTGCCAACACCGTTTTTTTCTTTCGATTTTTCTTGTAAAGATGAGTTGGAAGATTATTTTAGAGAATTGTTTTTAAAATTAGAAGATCACTATGATTTTAATATGAGTGGCTTTTATGATATAGAAGTATATGAAGATTCTTATTATGGTGCGATTTTTACCATTGAAGAAGAGGATATGCCGTATTTCGATTGTTTTGACAGGCAAGTAGAAATGAGCATTCATATTTCAAAAGAAAAAGAATTTTTATACAAAATAGAAGATCCCTTGGATTTAGAACAGGGAATTATCTCTTGTTCAGAATTTTATCAATATCAAAACCAATTTTTTTTGAAAGTAAAAAAGAAATTAACTACAGCTAGTTATATGAGATTATTAGAGTATAGTACGATTGTTTACGGAAAAAAAGTAAAAAATATTATGAAATTTGGTAAGTTGTTTCACTTCACTCTTTGTTAATCTAATAGATGTATGCTATAATAAAACAAGTGAGGTGGTCCATATGAAAAAGCCTGTAGTAGCACTCTTAGGTAGACCAAATGTAGGAAAATCGACAATTTTTAATCGATTAGTGGGCAAAAAAATTTCTATTATTGAAGATACTCCTGGAATTACAAGAGACCGTATTTATGGAACGGTAACTCATGGAGATACCAGTTTTCATTTAATTGATACCGGTGGAATTGATATCAGCGAAGAAAACTTTAATGCAGATATCAAAGGGCAAGCAGAACTGGCGATTGATGAAGCCGATTTGATTTTATTTGTAGTAGATGGGAAAGAGGGACTTACTTCTAATGATATTGCCGTAAGGGACTTGCTTCGAAAATCAAAAAAGCCAGTTTATGTTATTATTAATAAAACCGATAGCAAATATTATAAAGAACATCAATATGATTTTTATGAACTTGGGTTTGAACATTACTTTGAAATCAGTGGAGAACAAAACCTTGGTATTTATGATTTATTGGAAGAAATTACAAAGGATTTTCATCAATATCCAGAAGAAAATGAAAAAGCCATCCATTTTTCTTTGATAGGAAGACCAAATGTAGGAAAAAGTAGTTTGGTAAATGCGATTTTAAATGAAGAAAGAGTTATTGTTTCTAATGTAGCAGGAACAACAAGGGATGCTATAGATACACCATTTACTTATCATGGAGAAGAATTTGTCGTTATTGATACAGCGGGAATGAGAAAACGTGGAAAGGTCTATGAAAATGTTGAAAAATATAGTTTATTACGTTCGATGAGGGCAATTGATCGCTCTGATGTTTGCTTGATTGTAATTGATGCGAGTACTGGAATTATAGAACATGATAAACATATTGCAGGATATGCTCTAGAAGCCGGAAAAGCAGTGATTTTGGTTGTTAATAAATGGGATACGGTTGAAGATAAAGATACTGCTATGAAAAACTTTACCAAGGAGATTCGTAGTGAATTTCAATTTATGACTTATGCCCCAATTGTCTTTTTATCAGCTCTTACCAAAAAAAGAATTCATACACTAATGCCAGAAATTAAACGTGTCTATGACAATAGTAAAAGAGAAATAAAAACGAACTTAGTAAATGATGTCATCAATGATGCTTATGCACTTAATTTACCACCATCTTATAAAGGAAAAAGACTAAAAATCTATTTTAGTCATCAAGCTGGTACTTGTCCACCAACATTTAATATTCAAGTAAATAATAAAGGGCTTGTGCATTTTTCCTATGAGCGTTACTTAGAAAATAAAATTCGTGAATCTTTCGATTTTGAGGGAACACCAATTGTCATTCAATTTAAGAATAAAGGAGAACAAGAATTATAGTGTCAAAATGGCACTTTTTTTTATATAAAAATCCCTAGATAGAGCTTTTTATAACTTGTCAAAAAAACTTAAAATGTCATTTTCATCTTTTACAGGAACAACAGTTATATTTTCTTTACCAGCTACCATAATAGAAGAAACAATTGGGAACCAATTATCTGATTTGAGTTCATAAGTAACATCTTCCTGTATTTGATAAAAAATAATGATATTTTTTCCTTTGAAAGAAGCATAAGTGAGTTCCGTAATACTTCCAGGACTAAATTTTTTATCAAAATATACCATGAAAGTATCACATTTATCAATAAGGGTATTTTCCGTTTTAACGACTTCTTCACAAATAGTAGAAGTTAGGCTTCCATCACTTGCTTGTTCATTATAGAACGGACCTAAATATTGATAATGAATTTTTCCGTTTTTTTCGATGAAACTATGATTATTAAAATCTGTAAAATCTTTTTCTTTGCCAATCAATGTTGTTCTAAAATCATTTTTTAAAGTAAACTCTGTTTCATTTATCATTTCTTTTCTAAACCGTGAAGCAAAATAAAGTTTTGGAACTAGATGACTTAGTTTTACTTCTTCTAATTGATAATTTACAAATTTATTTCCATAATAAACAAGATCATATAATCCATAATCCATTTTTTTCCAAGAAAAATATACTTCTTGATTTTGGTTTAACTTCCAAGAAAACGTATCATAAGCTTCTCCTAAATACTCAAAATTTTGATTTAAGGTATCAGCTATTTTTTGTCTATCACTTTTAGGAACTGCATTTTTGATAATCCATTCAGATAAAGGATTATCAACTTGTCCTGTTTTGGTATTGACATTTAATAATTTTAAAGCTAATGTTTCGATATTTGGGTACCGTTTACTAAACTCTTTAATCTCTTGAATAAAGGAATTTAGATTATTGTTTAAAAGAACATAATTCAAACGAATTCTAGCCTCTTTGAATGCTTTTGTTTCAAAATAGTTATGGTTATATCCCAAAACTTTTCGATCGAGTTTGTGATTGATACTTGTTGTTGTAACTTCAAACATCCAATTATGATTTTTAAATAACTCATATTTTTCTTTTTCTTCTTCTCTAAAAATATTGCCAGAAGTTAAAACTCTTTTAACTGGAATATCATAATCATCAAACATTTCTACGATTTGTTTTAATTTTTTGTAAGAATGTTTGGTAGGTTCTCCATTTCCTCCTAATGTCACATAATGAAATTCATATCCTAGTTTTTTCATTTGACCAACATATAAACTCAACATATGAATATCGTCTTCTACTTTTGGCCAAGTTGTAATTTTAGCAGTACAGTAAGGACAATTTTTGTCACATATAAAGTCACTTAAAATGATTTCTAATTCTTTAAATTTTTTTTCTTCTTTGATAATCATGTTATACCTCCATCCAAAAAGTAATTTGAAATTTTATTTTTTCTTCTTTCGTTTTGAGTTTACTATAATGCTTTAAATCGTCCTGTTTGACAAGAAACCAATATAGGAAATCTTCTTCTGTTTGATTTAAAAACGCTTGATATAAAATATTTAAAATCATCCAGTCTTTAATCTTATATTGAAATACTATTTTTGTTATTTGCTCAATTGTTTTTAATGAAGCAATTTTTTTCCCTTTCACAAAACGGCGTAGTTGATAAATCATGCATTCATCCCATTCATGTTTTAACATTTCTTCCCCTAATTTGTAATAATAAGTATCACTTGTTGTATGTATTCCATTTTCGTGAAGCGTATCTTCTAAATATCTACGAATTTCGTTCATAATAAAAACGGAATATTTGGGATTTAATAGTAGTGCATATGGAGTATTATGAGTAATACATTTGATTAATTGCTCTAATTGTTTCGCACAATATTTGTTTTCTACCTGAGTTAAAAATTTAGTATATGTTTCTTTATCCGAATAACGATACAAAAACAATAATTGTTCTATTTTTGAAATTGGAAAGCCAAGTTTTTTTAGCTTCTCATATTCTTCCATCAGATTCACTTTTTTTTGCCTCTTTATGCCATGTATACCAGGTTCCAATTGCTAAGAAAACCCAAATAATATTCAAACACATCAACCAAAATCCACGGTCTGGTAAAGTGTAATAAATATAGGCCATTAAAATATCATCAATTAACCAATAAGCCCAAGCATCTACTCGTTTGAATGCCATCATGAGTGTAGCAGTAAAGCCCATTCCTGTTGTAATTGCATCTAAAAATGGAGAGGGATCATCGGTGGTGCTAAGCCAGAAAAACATTCCAATACTAATGATAGAAAACATTCCAAAATAGAAAATTCGTTCATGCAAGTTTGTATATCGAATTTTATTTTCTGTTCCAAATATTTTTGCCTCTATCATTTTGGAGTACCAAGTAAGAAGACCTAGTAGCCCAAATATGACATATACAAGATTTTCTAAAACGTCACCATATAATTTTGACCAAAGTGAGAAAATAGTAAGAGTTAAAATATTTAACATATAAAAAATCCAATTTTCCTTTTTATGAAACAGGATTAGAATACTTTGTAGTAATCCACAAATTGCTGTAAAAATCTCTAGCATGAAGAGCCTACCTTAAATACTTTTTGAACTTCTTTAGAGGGTGTAATTAAAGATTCAAACAAATGATAATAGGTTGCAATAAATTCAGAAGAAGCTACTTTTATAAAGTCTTTTACTTGTTCTTCAGAAAAAACATGTAAGGAACCTGCTGTTTGATAAGATTGTTCAATATAACTTTTGGTCTTTTTGATAACTGAAGTAATGTTTTGATAATCTACTTCCTCAATTCCTGGATTTTGAAATGTTTTAGAATTTTCTAATAACTCTTCTATTTCAAAAGTAGCTCCATAATGTTCTAGTAATAAACGATTCATAACGGTATAGTCTTGATAAATACTAACCTCACTATCATGAGACCAAACATCCTCTTGTTTTTCTATGTTGCCACTTTTTAAAATTTTTACAAAAGCAAGTTCTTTTAAATATTCTGTTTTCGTTAACTCTTTATCTAAACAATCAAAAGTCGCACAAAATAAATCTTTAAAGAATAATTTATCTGTATAAAGATGATAAAAATATCCAAGAGCACTAAAATCTGTTGTTAATAAACCTTGGTACTTTTCTAAAAAAGCATTTAAATTTGGACATTGAATACATAATTGATAATCGTTTTTATCACGAAAATGGGTTGATACCTTTTCTTCTTGAACCAACTTTTGAAAGTTTCTTTTGAATATTTTCATTTCTTCTTCAGATAGTCCTGTTGGAATCTCCTTTCTTAATCTGGTAGAATCTACAATTAAGTTTCCAAGTAAAAATTCATTTTTTTGTTTTTTTGTTAATGTGATTCCATATTTTTGTTCTAATTGTTTTAAAAATTGTTCACCAGCAATATGGTGAATGACAAATGATGCCATAAAATTCCTCCTTTTCAGCCTTGTATTATAGTTGAAAAGGATGTATAATACTAATACTTTTTTTTTATATGCAATATAACTAAAAGTTATTTTTGGAGGGTTGTTATGAATATAAATTTGGAATGGTATCGTATTTTTTATAGTGTTGCGAAAAATAAAAACATTACCAAAGCAGCAGCTGAACTTAGAATTAGTCAGCCTGCTGTTAGTAAATATATTAAGAATTTAGAAAATCAATTTGATTGTTCTTTGTTTGTGCGAACCAAATATGGGGTTGTTTTAACGGAAGAGGGAAAGGCGATTTATGAACATGTATCAAAAGCACTTGAGCTAATTCATCATGCGGAAGAATCGGTTTTAGAAATGATTCATATGGAAACAGGGGTTTTAAATATAGGAATTAGTAATACTTTAACACAAAAATATCTGCTTCCTTTTATTGAAAAATTTCATGAATTATATCCAAAAATTAAGATTAAGATTATTACTAGTCCAACATTTGAACTAATTATCAAAGCTAGAAATGGATTATTAGATTTGATTGTCCTCAATTTACCATATCAAGTACCAAATGATTTTAAAGAACAAAAATTAAAGACCATTCATGATTGCTTTGTAGCAAGTAAAAAGTTTGAATATTTAAAAGGAAAGACGTTATCATTAAAGGAATTAAATGAATATCCATTGATTTTAATTTCAAAGGGTTCTAATACCAGATTGTTTTTGGATACCGTATGTTTAGAAAATGATGTTGTATTAGCACCAGAAATGGAGCTTACTAGTTATTCCTTGGTGACACAATTTACAAAAATTGGACTTGGAATTGGATATGTGACCAAAGAATATTTGGATAAAGAGCTAGAAGATGGAACTTTATTTGAAATTAAAATAAAAGAGAAAATAGAAAATCGCTCTATTGGAATGATTTATATGGAACAAAAAATTCTTTCGAATAGTTCAAAGAAGTTTTTGGAGTTACTTGGAGGCGATAACATATGAAATTTTATGAAGATATGTTATTGTGGAACGATAAAAATTGGCGATTAGAGATAGAGATTCGTTCTTTATTGGAAAAAAAATTAGTTTTAACACTATCTCAAATAAAAGGTATTTTAAAGGACTATGATGAAGAAACAATAATGGAAGTTTTACAAGAATTATTGATACATGGTGTGATTGTGAAAAATGATTATTGGAGTTCGGAACCAAAGTATTGTTATGTGGCACCATATCGCCAGGATTCTTCTTATACAAAATCTTATTATTCATTTACAGTAGATGATTATCATAATAAAAAATTTTTGTTGATTGCGGATACTCATATTGGGGATAGCGAGATGGAAAATATGAAATTATTACATAAAGTATATGAAAAAGGGATAGAGTTAGGGGCTACGAAATGTTTTCACTTAGGAGATCTCTTTGCGGGAAAATGTGGAGAGTATTCAGATGAAGAAATAGAAAGACAGTTAGAAACGTTTATTGAGTATTATCCTAAGTTTTCTAAAGAGGAAATGATGACTTATTCGTTAGTTGGAAATCATGATGAATGGATTCGTGGATCGATTCAGCACTTGTGTAAATATTGTCAAGCTTATCAATATGATTTTCATTGTTTATCAAAATATATTCCTAGTTTCTATGTGTTTCAAAGAGACAAATGGCAAACTAGTTTTCAAGATATTGAAGTTTTATTTAGCCACAAATTATATGTGAGCACAATTTTAAGGGAAAAAAAATTGAAGTCGCTAGATGACATGAATGTAGAAGATTGGATGAAAAAATCGAATTATCAAATACTAATATCAGGACATTTGCATTGTGGTTTTCTTTATAGTGAAGAAAACATGAATCATTTGTTTTTAGGTGTTCCCTCTACAAGCAACCGAAATATTGGTGGGGTGGTTGCTTATGTTGTTTCTATGAATTATGAATCAGAGTTACCTAGTAAAATGGAAATTACTGCTTTAAATAGTGATAACGATTGTCACATTTTAAAAGGAGAAACATTTGAGTGGAATTTTAGAGGGGAAAATACAGGATATCAAAAAGTAATGAACCGATAAAAATGTACAATGAAAGAATAAGAACACATCAAAAAAAAATTCAGTAGTACAAAGAAAATGATTTCTCTGTGCAAATAACAGTATTCTATATGCAAACTGATGAATTTTGAGTGTACAACAAAAATACAGCAATTAAATCTGTTTTTAAATATTTGTATAAAAGATAATTTAATAATCGACTTCTATAGTAATAGAATCTATTCTAATAGAGTGTAAAAATAGTTTGACAAAAAACATAAAATGTGTATATAATATACAGCACAACTTAATTATTATTAATTAAGTATTGCAATTTTATTTTTTATATTTTATAATAAGATTGTAAGAATAGTATATTATGTTAATTATCACACATACTATTAAAAAGAGATACACATGACTTTCGCTTGTTAGGTGTTATCTCTGTCCAACTGTTAAGTTGTTTGAAGAAAAAACACCCACTCATTTGATGAATAGGTGTTTTTTTCTAGTTCTTTGACTTTATAGCAAGAACGGTATAGAAAATAAGAGCTAAAGCTAATATAACTAATTCCATTACTTTTAATCCTTTTATTACTCATTGAACATCACCTCCATTCTTTATTTTTCAATATCGAACAGAGGAACACCTAACTATCAGTGTATCTCTGCTTTTGATTATATAATATAAATATGTTTTATGCAATCGTTTTAAGAAATTTCTAAAAGCTAGTCTTAATTTGTTAGTTTCTTTTTTGCCTAAGTTTTTGTATGGAAAATTAGAATTTTGGATTAGTTATGTAGAAAAATATTTTATAAATAAATTATTTTCTATAGTTTCCTTTATCCACGGAATTTTATTTGAAACAGATTTTGAACTTTGACTATCTAGCCAATAATCATTAATTGATATTTTACTAAAGTAATAGTGAGAAAAAACTTTCCTTCTTTTATACCTTCTACTGCATCTAATTGAGTTACATTGATAATATTATTTTTTCCACAATAGCCTGAAATCTTGATAACTTTTTCCAGTTCTTACTATTGATTCTTGTCTTGTTTTTCTAATTTTAGCTTTTCGTTTACAATATTTAACCTATCGTTTATGAAAGAAGAATGAGCTTAGAAAAAAATGTACGTTATAAAAACTTTCTACTAGAGTGCAAGAAATAGTTTGACAAAAAACATAAAATGTGTATATAATATACAGCACAACTTAATTATTATTAATTAAGTATTGCAATTTTATTTTTTATATTTTATAATAAGATTGTAAGAATAGTATATTATGTTAATTATCACACATACTATTAAAAAGAGATACACATGACTTTCGCTTGTTAGGTGTTATCTCTGTCCAAAATTTATTTTAGGCATTGAAAAACACCATACTCAAAGTTGAATAGGTGTTTTTCTTTTAGTCCTTGCTGTAAAATTTTGTTATAACCATTACTGCTATAATTAACAATATGATATATTCCATAAATTCCTTTCATAGGACATCACCTCCATTCTTTATTTTTCAATATCGAACAGAGGAACACCTAACTATCAGTGTATCTCTGCTTTTAATTATATAATATAACGCGTTGTGCTAGTTGATTCATAAAAATAGAAAAATCATTCAAAATATGGT
>CAYYCR010000014.1:0-16167 GCA_964470385.1 uncultured Muribaculaceae bacterium
TAAGAATTCACGTGCTTAAGCACGTAGCCTGAACTTATTTTCAATATGGTCAATAATATTCACCAAATTATCAATATTCTTCGTTTTTTAAAACATCAATAATATTATCCTTTTTAATCTTTCTTGTCGCATAATATATAGAGAAAAATACAGTAACAAATACAATAACCGTAATAATTAAAAAATCAGATATTTGAGGTAAAATATAAAATTCAGTTGAAATTTGAGTCAGAATAACATTTGCAAGAAAAAGAAAACTCAAAAATATCGAAATTCCTACAATAAGAGAAAAAATACCAATAAAAAATCCTTCATAATAAATCATTTTATAAAAACTTTTTTCACTCATTCCAATACTTTTCATAATGGCGAATTCTTTTCTTCTTAACTTCATACTAGCACTTAACGTATTCATAATTCCAGTTACAGAAATTATCAAACAGAAAAAAACTACTCCAATCAAAATCATTTTAGAAACCAAACGATTTTGGCTTTCTTGGTATTCATCAAAAGCTTGATTTTGATAATAATCTATTTGATTTACATATAAACTAGATAGTTTTTTTACAAAATAATGAATCGAAATAAAATCTTTTCCATCAATCTGAAATTCATAAGCATTTGAAAAAACATCATTTTGAATATCTAATTTTTTTTGATATTTCTTCCACATTGTATCCGATAAAAATAAAGTAGCACAATTTTTTTGGTTTTCTAAATAATAGTGATTTGGCAACACCGTTGTTACATAAAAATCCTCTATTTTTATATTTCCTATTACTTCTTTTTTATCATAATAGAAAAGAGTAATTTCCGCTGGAATTTCTTTTAATACCTTTCCCTCTTCTTTTTTGGTTCCCATAATATTTTGATAAACATACCAATCTAGTAAAATAGGAACATCATTTCGTAATTTTAATTTTTGCTGGTAAGATTGATAAGAGGCATCATCTAGGACCGAAACACAAATGGAGCCATTTCTAAGTGGTAACCGCTTCTTTATAATCACATTAGAATTTTTGGATACTTTTAATAATTCACTATAAATTTGTTTGATTTCACTATCAGAAGAAGCCATGACAAAAGAAACATCTGGTAACATTGTATCTCTTACAAATACTCCATTTGGATAATACTGTTTTGAAAATGTTGAAGCGGTTAAAAATAAGACTGTTCCAAGAACTATTGATAATATCGCAATCTGATATTTTCGTTTATTACATATATAATTTCTTCTAGCAAGACTAACCTCAATTCCTAAAATAGATTTTTTTACTTTCCGTTTTGGTTTCTTCCATATATCATTTTCACGAATGATTTGCATAGGAGTTATTTTGGAAGCTGTTAAACCTGGAATAAAGGCGGATAAGTAAATCATACTAATTAAAAATAAAAGAGAAAGAAATACAAATATAGGATAAATACAGAATTGATATGTAATCAAAGATATATCTTTAACCAAATAGTTTAAACCAATTACAAAACCATTCATCAAAAAAATACTAAGTAAAAATCCAATAGGAAGTGCGATTAAGACATATATGGTTGCTTCCAAAAAGGTAAAAAGAAAGCACTGCTTTGGAGTTGCCCCAATACTTGCTAAAATACCATATAACTTTTTTTGTTCGTTAATCGAAATAGCAAATGCATTATAAATAACAAACATACATGCTACTGATAGACATGATAATAACAATACTAAAATTAATAAATCGATTGCTGCCGTATTTGAAGTAACATCTCCATATAAATATAATAAATCGTTATTGATAACTTCTCCTTTGTGAGTAGCTTTGTCTATGATTGGAAGTTCCAAATATTGACCTAACTCAAATATTTGTTCCATTACATTTTCGATATCATAAAAAGTGATATTATACTGATAATTTTTAGTGTAGGATGGTTTTTCTTTGTAAGTATAAAATTTAGATTCTATTTCCGATAATATTGGAACATAGTAATATCCTATAATTTGATATTCTCTCCCATCTACATTTAAAAAATTTCCAATTTCACCATATATATTTTTCACTGTTTCTGGAAGCAATACTTCTTTTTCTTTTAAAGGATAAGTTCCTTCTACTAAAGTAATAGAAGAAAGCTCTAAACCATTGGTTTCATAAAGAGCAATATTCAAATTATGTTCTTTTACCGTTTTCATAAGTCCTACAAATCGAACTTTTTTAAGTTTATCATGTTGCAACAGTTTTTGATAATCACTACCTTTTAAACCATCATACCGAACATGGAAACCACCAATTTCTTGATTGATTTTATCAAATCGATATCTTCTAATAGTAGAAAATCCAAAGCCTAAACAAAATAATAAAACAGAGGAAAGAACAATTCCAGAAAGTGTCACATAGGTCCTAGTTTTGTTCTTTCTCATACTTTTTCGTACAAGTTCAATTAATAATTTCAACATTTAAAAACTTTCTTCTTTCAAAATATCAGCAATATTATTTTTAGAGGCTTTCCTACTAGAATAAAACATTGCAATTAACACGATTAAAAACACTGAAATAATGGTAATCCACATATACGTAAATGGATAAGCATATTTTATTTTATCTTGTGGTAATGCTCCTACATTTAAAGCTTCAAAAAGTAATTTAATTAATCCTGTGGAAATGAGTAATCCAAATATCAAAGACCAAATACCAAAGAAAATACTCTCCAAAAAAATCATCTTATAAAAACTTTTTGGTGTCATTCCAATACTACGTAATACCGCAAACTCTTTTTTTCTTAACTGCATACTAGTATGAATGGTATTGACAACACTCGTAATCGCAATTAAAGCAATAAAACAAACTGCACCAATCACTAAAAAATTCCACATTTTTAAAGTAAAGAAACTTTTATAAATATTATAAGATTCATTGTTATAATTGGTTGCTAGAATGTTTCCGGATGATTTTAATTTTTGATAATTTTTTTCTAATTTTCTATAATCAACTGTTTTAATTTGATATGTCGTTTGTAATGAATTATTGATAAAATCAATACTACTTGATTTTTTTATCCATTCTTGATACAAAGAATCTGGAACATACAAAATCGGCATATAAGAATTCAATTTTTCTTCTATATAAGTAGTTGTTATTATAAAATCATCTAAGGTAATAGAAACTTCACTATTTAAAGTAAAATCAAACGAATCCATCTTGTTAAATACATCGCTTTCAAAAACTTTTCTTTCATTTCCATTTTCATCTAACGTGTAAATACCAGCATGATTTAACAAAATTGGTTTTTGTTCTTTTAGACCAATTTTTTTCGCATAATTTTTGTATTCATCTTCTGTTAAAGACCATATTTGAATACTTCTAGATTTCATTCCTGGATAGTTTTCAATATAAGTAATATTTTCATTTACTTTTCCAAATGTATTTTTTACTTTTTCTTTTTTTATGACATCGACTCCATTCAGTAATTGTTTCATGTATTCTTCCTGTTCTAACTCATTTCCCATTAATGATATTTGAACAAAATTTGAATATTCTGGTAATGAATTTCGATCAAAGATTTTCTTTTGTAAATCGAAGAATGTTGCAAACAACATAAATAGTACAATACCAATTACTAAAGATAATGTTACAATTCGATATTTTTTCTTATTTCTTTTTCTGTTTTTATGAGCAATATCCCCCTCAATTCCAAAAAGCAAACGAATCAATTTATTACTTTTCAATTTTTTCCTTTTTAGTTTGATATCCTGAACCATACGAATCGCTTCTAATGGTGTTACCTCTCTTGCCCTCATCGCTGGAAAGAAAGCCGATAAATAAATACTAACCAAAATAAAAATCAAACATAGAATCAAATAAACTGGGTTTAGTCCAAACCGTAATGGTACTGTTAAAATTTCTAAAAAGAATTGATTGGTAATCAAAACAAATAAATAACTTCCAATAAAAGCAACTATAAATCCTAACGGAATTGAGATAAGGGCAAGTAATGTTGCTTCATACATAACTGATTTTAATAATTGCATTGGAGTTGCCCCAATACTTGCTAAAACCCCTAATAATTTTTTCCGTTCTGTAACAGAAATGGCAAAAGCATTATAAATCACTAAAATACAAACGATAGATAGCACTGTTAATAATACCATTAATACTAATACTCTTACAGCATAATCTAAATAATCTCGATATTCTCCATAGGTTTCTAACATTTTGTGATTAATATCTTCATGTTCATAACTTTCAATTCGGGCAAAGCTTGTCTTTTGAAATCCAAGAGACTTAGAAATATCATGAATTTTTTCATATCCATTTTTTGTATTTTTTAAAGTTAAATAAAGTGTTAAACTATCTTGTTCAAATGCTTTTTGATAAGTATAAATTGCTTGATTGGCATAATAAGAATTAATATCATAAATTCCAACTACTTGGTAATTTTTTTTATCTAATTCTAGTGTATCACCTATTGTTTTTTTTAATATTTGAGCTATGGGATAAGATAGTAAGATTTCCCCCTCTTTTTTAGGATATTCTCCTACCTGTAGTTTGATATTACTAAGAAGATAGGAATTTCTTCCGTAAAGTGTTACTTCAAACCAACCAATTTTAAAATGAAAGAGTTCCGCTTGTGCTTCTATTGTTTTTAATTTTTCATCTTTTTCTAATTTTTCTAAAATACTTTTATCTACATCTTGATAAGCAAAATGATAATATCCCTCTTCATATATCGCAGTATCCAAACTTTGATTTTCAATAATGGTAGTCGCAAATCCTAAACAAAATAATAACATTGATACAAGCGAAATTCCTATTACAGTTACAATCGTTCTATGTTTATTTTTGATTAGGTTTTTTCTTGTAAATTGATATAGCACTTTCATTACTGCACCAACTCATCACTGATTATTTTTCCGTTATCAATCGTGATAATACGACTTGCATTTAGTGCTAGATTATAGTCATGGGCTTGTTTATATTTTTTAGATAATTTTAATAAATTCATAACTTTTCTCCTTTTTTTAAAAACTTTCTTCTTTTAGAGTATCCATAATATTATCGCTTTTTAATTTTCTAATAGAATAGAACATTGTTGCAAATACAATAATCATAACACCAATAATTACAATTACTATATATGTAGTTGGAAATGGCACTTTTATAACTTCATCTCCATAAACAGGAATTACTTTCCAAATTCCTGATACAATCCACAAAATAACCAATGATATCACAATTCCATAGAATAACGATTTTAATCCAAATAATAAACTTTCATAAAACATCATTTTATAAAAACCTTTCGAAGTCATTCCAATACTACGCAAAGTCATAAATTCTTTTTTCCTAAGTTGTATATTGGTATAAATAGTATTAATAACACTTGTAAGTGCAATCACTGTTACAAAAAAAATAAAGATATACAATACAATTTTATAAAGTAAAATTTCCATATTATTTTGATAAATAAAAAAGGATGGATTCTCGTAAGTAATGCTTAAATCTTTATAATCGTTTTCTATTTTCCGAAACTTCTTTTCTATTTTTACAAAATCTTTTGTATTAAATTCCATATTATACATTTCTAATTCTGTATCATTCACATATTTATGATACATTTTTTCAGATAATATCAGTGTAAAAATACTATTATATCTATCGTAACAATCTGGTAATAAATTGGTATTATAAAATTCGGTTATATGAATCATGTTTTCTTCCGTTTTATGTCCTGCTTCAAAATCAAATTTTGTAGTAAAAATATTGAAATCCAATTCTTCTATATTTTTATAAATTTTTGTCTTTATTACCCCAATCGGTTCTGATGTTATATCATTTTCGTCATACTCATTCCATACGGCATAATTAATTGCAATCGGTATTTCCTTTTTTAGTTTTAATTTTTTTAAATAAGCAGCATACTCACTATCTCTAAGAATTAAAATTTCAATCATATTTTCTTCATTATTGGAATTTTCAGAATAAGTTTTTTCATATTCAGGCTTAATTTTACTTTCAAAACGTCCATAAGATGATTGATAATAATAATATCTTTTTAATTTAATCCCATTTGTTAATTCATCATAAAATTCATGGATTTTTTTCCTATCTCCAGTTACTTGTAAACTTACATCTACCTCCCCATACTCCATTGGTAATTTGCTAAATAAAAATCCATAATTGAAAAATGTAGAAAAAGTTATAAATAAAACAATGCTAACGACCAAAGAAATAATTGTAATACGATATTTTTTCTTATTTCTTTTGCTATTTTTATATGCAATCTTAGCTTCTATTCCAAATATTTTCTCTATTATTTTTCCACCTTTTAAGAATCGCTTATTTAATTTGATATCATCATTTTGTCTAATTGCTTCAAGGGGAGTTATTTCAAATGCTCTCATAGAGGGAAAAAAAGCTGACAAATATACACTTATAATGATAAAAATGGTTGGTACTAATAAAAACATCCAATAAATACTAAGTTCATAAGAATAAGCGTTGATATCTTGCATCATATAATTGATTGCTAATAATAACAATTTCATTACTCCAATACTAAGTAAAAATCCAATTGGAATGGCAATCAGGGCAATAATCGTTGCCTCTATCATAACAGAGCCTAACAACTGCCACCTTGTAGCACCGATACTCGATAAAATACCAAGCATTTTTTTTCTTTCTGTTACTGATATAGCAAAGGAATTATATATCACTAAAACAGAAGCGATTCCTAGGACTGTAAGTATTAACATTAAACATAAAATCATAATAGCAAATATTCCATATCTTCTTATATGTCCATCTAATTCCAGCAAATCTTCATGAATAATTTCCTGTTCATGACCTAAATGTCCTCCCGTATAATCTGCTTCTAATTGCATTCGCTGTGATAAGGCAATTATTTTATCATAAATGTGCTTTTTATTTTTAAATGTTACAAAAACATTTAAATGGTCATCATCTTCTAATTTCTTTGTATTTGTAAATATAGAGAGTTCTATTTCTGGATACATAGATGATTTTCCCTCTACTACTCCAACTATTTTATAGTTTTTTTCATTTAAAACAATTTCATCATTTAGATTCTTTTCTAGTTTGTGCAATAAAGAATTTGAAATAACAATCTCATTTTCATTACTAGGATAGTTTCCTTTTAAAAGTTCAAAATAAGTTAGCTCATAACTATTCCTATCAAAAAGCTGAATCGATAATGATCGTATTCCATTTTCAATTGTTATAAATTCCTTTTCTTTGGAATATTCAGCAAGTTCTACATTTTGATCTTCTAAAATTGTTTTATAATCATGGTAAGTAATGTCGTTATACAAAACATGATATCTGCCAACATTTCTATATTCGTTATCAATCATCGTTTCCCTTAACGTAGAAAATCCTAAACCGATTCCAAACATTAAAATCGTTACGAGGATTACTCCTACAATAGTAACTAATGTTCTATGTTTATTTTTAAGTAGGTTTTTTCTTGTAAATTGATACAGCACTTTCATTACTGCACCAACTCATCACTGATGATTTTTCCGTCATCAATCGTGATAATACGACTTGCATTCAGTGCTAGATTATAGTCATGAGTAATCATGATAATTGTCTGTTTATATTTTTTATTGGATAGTTTTAATAATTCGATAATTTCTTTAGAAGCTTTGCTATCTAGGTTTCCTGTTGGTTCGTCAGCTAATAATAAAGCTGGATGATTCATTAAAGCTCTTCCAATTGATACTCTTTGTTGTTGTCCTCCTGATAATTCGTTCGGTAAGTGTCCTTTTCTATTTGCAAGTCCTAATGTTTCAATTAATTCATTTAGATAATTTTGATCTACTTTTTTATTGTCTAATAAAATCGGTAACGTCATATTTTCGGTTACGTTTAAAATCGGAATTAAGTTATAAAATTGATAAATGAGTCCTACTTGTCTTCTTCTAAATATGGCCAAGTTGGTCTCGTTTAGTTTGTAGACATCTGTTCCATCCACAAATACTTTTCCACTAGTTGGACGGTCAACGCCTCCTAAAATGTGTAAAAGGGTGGATTTCCCACTTCCACTTGCTCCTACAATGGCAACAAATTCTCCTTTTTCCACAGCAAAACTAACATCATCTAAGGCACGCACTAACGTTTCTCCTTTTCCGTACGTTTTCTTTAAATTTTCTACTTTTAATATTTCCATATTTTTCTCCTTATTATTCTTCTATATCTTTTACTTTGGCTTGTTCTATGATGTTCTTTACTTCTCCATTTTTGATTTCGACAAAAAGTGGTAATAACATATCTTCTTTTAATCCCGTTAACGAATCCGTAAACTTTTTACTTTCTTCTTCTGTTGTAAAAATACTAGGACTAAGAAATTTTAAATCCATGTTATTTTCATTTGCTTTTTTTAATATTTCATTCACATTTTGATCCCCAATTCTTCCTACTAATATGGTTACACTCTTTTTTTCTTCTAGTAGATTAAAATAATCACTACTACTAAGTCGTTCTACGTTAGGATAGGGATCTACAAATTGTTGTTCTGAATCAATCAATTCATTTTTTTTGAGAAAATGAAATAAACTAATGTCATCCATATAACCGATATAATGGTCTTTAATTTCGGTATTTTCTGTAATAATTAATCTTGGAGTTGAAAATGTACTTTTACGAATTTCTAACTTTTCTAATATTTTATCTAGTTCTTTTTTGGTAAACCAATCTGTATTAATATAACGATATTTGATATTATAATTTTTACTGGTTTCTTCTAAAACGGGTTTAAAAAGATTACAAAATCCACAAGTTGGTCTTCCTAAAAATAAGACGTCACTTGTTCCCTCTTTCAAAATACTATTATAAATTTTTTGAAATTTGATATGGTGATATAGGTTTTTAATTCCAAGCCCAATTGCTCCTGCTACAATACAAATAATAATACTAAGTATCAAGGTTTTC
The DNA here is from genome assembly GCA_964470385.1 of uncultured Muribaculaceae bacterium. Taxonomy (GTDB): domain Bacteria; phylum Bacillota_I; class Bacilli_A; order RF39; family UBA660; genus MGBC102946. The sequence continues at coordinate 8,919 of CAYYCR010000014.1, forward strand.
CATTTTTCTTTCATATACTTCCTACTTTCTAAAAACATTTTACAACATGCCCCTCTTGATTGTCAATGAAATGAAAAGATATTGTTGAAGTAGTAACGATAGTTTGTTATAATGAAATAGAAAATAGAAAGGAAAATGTTTATGAATAACAAAGTTGTTTTAATTGGTTGTGGAAATGTTGGTATGAGTTATGCTTATGCACTTCTAAATCAAAAAACGTTCGTCAACGAACTTGTATTAATCGATCTTGATATGGAGCGAATCAAAGGAGAAGTCATGGACTTGAATCATTGTCTTGCCTTTGCACCCTCTAAAGTAAGTATCAAAGTTGGAACTTACGAGGATTGTAAAAATGCTTCGATTGTTTGTATTTGTGCTGGGGCAAATCAAAATCCTGGTGAGACTCGTATGGATTTAATTCATAAAAATAGTAAAATTTTTAAATCGATTGTAACAGATGTTATGGCTTCTGGATTTCAAGGAATTTTCTTAGTTGCTACCAATCCGTTAGATGTTATGACTTACATTACATGGAAATACTCTGGTCTTAAAACAAGTAAAGTAATTGGAAGTGGGACCAGTCTAGATACGGCTAGATTACGTTATATGATTGGGGAAAAACTAGATATCAATCCGAAAAATATTCATGCTTATGTCATTGGAGAACATGGGGATACCGAATTTGTTCCTTGGAGTAATGCTAGTGTTGGATTGCAAAACATAAATCAGTTTTTAACCGAACAAGAATGTGAGGAAATCTATGTCAATGTAAGAGATGCTGCTTATGAAATCATCAACCGAAAAGGTGCCACTTATTATGGAATCGGGATGTGTTTGGTTAGAATTACCAATGCCATTTTAGGAGATGAAAATACCATTATTACTGTATCTGCCTATGATGATGCAAATGATATTTATATTGGAAGTCCCTCTATTCTAAATAAAGATGGAATTAGAGAAAGAGTATTAGTAAATTTAAACGACAATGAACTAAAGCAGTTACAAGTTTCTATTGATACTTTAAAAAAAGCAGTTCGTGATGTCAATGAAAAAACCAGTTAAGTAATTCTGGTTTTCTTTTGGTCTTTCCATTTCCTTTGACATTTTAATAAAGCCAATTGTTCCATTTGAGAAACAAATATATCTTTATCATTTTGTTTTTCCTCTAAAGAAAGATTAGCATATTCTGATTGTAAGTATTGAAACACAAAATCTTCTAAAAAGCCAAATGATCGTTCTAAAGAAGGATTTTTTAAACAAACTTCTTCTAAATAGGGAAGCATATTTACTTCATCTGATTTTGCCTGAATCAATTCTTGTAGTTTGAAACGTAATGTAGACACTTCAATTTCCATCTCTTCCCTTTGGGTTTTGACTGTTTCTAAGTCCGCCTTTCTAGTTTCACGATAATACTCTAAAGTTCCATACGTTTCTAGTTCCTGCATTTCTTGTTGATATTCTTGATAGGACCAATTTCCACTTTTATAGTATTCTTCACAGTCTTTTTTGATATTTTCTTTTTCACTCTGATATTCTCTTTCTAGTTTACGAAAATCCCCCAATAAGGACTCTAATTCTATTTCTCTAGTTTTTATTTTTTGTAGTTTCTGTTCTCTTTCTAAGATTTCCTGTTCTATTTTTTTCTGCACGTTTTCCCATAACTCTAACGTATAATGATAATTGGAAACTGATTTTCTTAATGTATCCTGACTTACTTTTTTATAACAGCTTAAAATATAAATAATATGGGAAAAAATAGTTTCAACTGGGATTTTTGGATAGTTCTGTTTTAGTATCGTTATCATATCTTTTTTGTTATCATTGTTTTTAGAAAGTTGTTCTAATAATTCATCCTTAAATAGTAATTGTAATGTTCTATATAAATAACTATATAGTGGATATGAATACTCATTTTGAATTTCTATCGTAGCATTTGGATCTCTAATTTCTGTAACTTGACTATAGGAATGATTCAATTTTAAATAGGATTGGTGCACAGCTGCATGTCCCTCATAAAGCATTTCTCGTAATTCAAAGGCGATAGGGACACTGGAATTTACTAAAAATGGATAGCGACCTTGTTTTAAATGTGTCATTTCATGATGAAATGTAGAAAACAAACGAACCAAGTTTTCTTCTTCTAATATAAATATTTCCTGATTACTGGGGGTAGCATATCCACCACAAAAACACTCGTAAGAACCTTTATTAGATTTTATATATTTATTATCAATCACCTCTATATTTCCCGTTCCAGCTGGAACCTCCCTAATACATTGGCAAAATTCTTGCATTGCTTCTATTGGTAAATTTAAATCTTCTATTTTAACAATAGCACACCCATTCATATTTTTTAAAACTTCTAAGTATCCACTTATATATTGTTCTTTTGAAGTAGAAATATATTTCGGAGGTTCATACTGCTTCCATATCAGTATCATTGTTTGTAAAAGATATTCTTTGGCTTGTTGTGTAAAATTTTTAGTCGCGAGAATTTCATTTACTTTTGCTTTCAATTCCACTTCTGTCATATAATCCTCCCTATTACTTTGATAAATTCATTGACACTGTAACCCCATTTTGAATTTGTTCTATTTCACTAAGCATTGCGAGTATTGGTTCCTTAGATTTTTCATTTTTTGTCTTTGAAAATTCTATTTCAATTCTGGCCATAGCCAGTTGCACTAAAAATTGGAAAGATGTTTCTAAGGATGGATTTTTAATACACGTACTTTCTAAGGCAACATCATATTTATTTTCTTCTACCTGATTCTTCTCTTTTTTAAACATATCGTATTCTGTATTTAATAATAAAATAGAACTCTGTAATTTTTGGATTCGTACTTTTAATTGTTCTAATTCTTGTTTCATAAGTTTTAATTCTTTTGCTTTTGAATTTTGTTTTCTATCTATAGAATTATTTAAAAGTTGTACTAAGTCAAATACTCTTTTTTGACTTTCCTTTAATTCCTTATTTTGTTCGATCAATTTTTTTTCTGTTTCTTTGATATCATCGTTCAATTTTTTCTTTTCAGAATTTTTGTTTTGCTTATAATATTGAATCGCACTTTTTACTGTTTTTTTATCTTTTTTTTCATAACAATTCAAAATATAAGTTATATGGGCAAAAACATATTCAATAGGAATATTCGGAAATGTTTCTTTTAACATAGCAAACATATCAATTTCCTCTGAATCATTTTCCCCAAATTGTTTTAACATATTGACACCAAAAATTAGTTGCAATAGTTTATATAAAGTTCCATATAAAGCATCATGATAAAAGGAGTTAATCTCCATAGTCGCATTCTTCTCTTCTACTTTTTCTACTGTGATACTTCTTTTGGTTGGTTCTACATAATCCTCCTCTACTGTTGCATATCCCTCTATCAACATTGTTCTTATGGAAAAAGAAAATGGTAGGTTAGAATTTAAAGGAAATAATTTTTTTCCCAATCTTAATTTGGTCATTTCATGATGAATATTGTGATAAACTTGCAATAAATCTTCATCATCGATAACATAAATTGATTTTGTCTCATAATCTGTATAACCCGTAATTCCACAAGCATAAGAGCCATGAATACTTGAAACATATTTTCCGTTTAAGTATTCTAAATTTCCATTTTTTTGTTTTTCAATAGAATCATAAAATACTTTAATTTCTGGCTTTTTTATATGATTAATTTCGGATAACTCAATAATACTACAATGTTCTAACATCTGTAACACCGTTAAATATTCTTCAATATATTCTTCTTTGGTTGCTTTAATATATTTAGGAGAATCATAAATGGTATAAATATACATGAAAGATTTTAATAAATAGTCTTTTACTTTATGAGAGAAAGGTTTCTTTGATAAAATTTTTTTTATTTTATTTTCTAATCGTTCTTCCAAATTCATTATAGTACCTCATTTTTTATATCTTCAGACATGACCTGATATAGTTTTTCTTCTGTAAATTCTAAGACTGAGATAAGTTCTAGAAATTCTTCTTTTTTATCTCTTCCTCTTTCTGTAAGAATTAATGTATCTATTTTTGTAAAAATAGAATTAATAAGAGACAATGTTTCATAGTCTTTTGTTTCAATCAATTCATAATATTTATTTTTTAGTTCTTGTTCCATACTATCACCTTATTATCATTGTATCAAATTCCGAACGGAAAATCTATCAAATATCTAAATTTAAAAATTATTTTAAAAATGGGAATTCAAACTTTTAACAAAACAGATACTCAAAATGATAAGTTCGTCTCACTCTTTCATTCGATCAGCACCGATTTTCATAATAACATAAAAAATACGTTTCTTTAGAAACGTTCTAGACATGGTTAGATATGAAATCATTTTAAGTAAAAATAGTTTCACAGCATTCCATTTTTTCTATACTTAAATACCTTACTTTTTTTTCTAATATATAGTATAATGAAAATGGTGAAAAATATGGAGAAAAAAGTAAAATTGAGAATGGATAGAATTATCATTTTAATAGCAGTTATCATTGCTATTATCGTTGGAGTATTTGGAATTGTAAGAGATATTAAATTAAAAAATACTATGGAATATAAATTAGGACAAGTGGGTTACTCAGAAACTGATGTCAAAACAATTTTAGAAAAAACAAAAGATAAAGAACTCGAAACGATTTTAAAAAGAAAATACCATGCTTCTATTCCACAACTATTGAAACAAAAGTATTTTATGTTTGAACATTTAGAACGCTATTTAACTTATATTGATAAAAATAAAAAAGAAAAAGTAAAGAATGTCGTTCGTATTGTAAATGCGAATGCCGATTATGAGTTTTATACGAATACCGAAAAGACTGATGTTTCTAAAAATTATACAATGCTTGTCAATAAACATTATGCCCTTGATAAAGATTATAAACCAGATGATATTGTGCCATGTTCTGCTATGTATGCTTATGATGATAATAGTTTAAGGGAAGAAGCTTATATTGCTTTTAAAAGATTATTCAATGACGCTAAAAAGGAAGGATATACCATTATTATTAATTCTTCTTATCGTGATTATGAATGGCAAGAAAATCTTTATCAATCTTATAAAAGGGATTCTGGTTTGAAATATGCTGATAGTATTGCAGCTAGACCAGGACATTCTGAACATCAAACGGGACTTGCAATTGATGTTGCAACTTATAATACTCCTCTTGCTAAATTTGAAGATACAGAAGAATTTCAATGGATTAGTACCAATGCTCATAAATATGGATTTATTTTACGTTATCCAAAAGGAAAAGAAAATATTACAGGATATGATTACGAATCATGGCACTATCGTTATGTTGGAGAAGAAATTGCAACTAAAATCTATGAAGAAGATATCACCTATGAAGAATACTATGAATATTATCTAAAATAGGATTTTTCCTATTTTTTTTGTATGTTAAAGATACATTTTATCATTTTTGTGTTTCTGATAACGTAAAAGTTTTCGAAATTATTATCTTAGGCACATAAACTTTTTTTTACACGAAACAAAATTCAATTTATTTGTGAAAAAAAAACGATATCATATTTGCTAGCCAGATATCTTACTAATTTTCCTTTTCCACAAGAACCAGCTTTCACATTATTGCTACATAAACTTTCCCGTTCGTCATAATCTCTTCCTTTTTTCATGGAGTGCTAAAGTAAGAACAGGATACATGATTTGTTCTTCATTAGAACTTTTTAAATATTCTAAATATCGTTCTTTTAATTCTTTCGCCTTATATTGTAAAAGAATCTTAGGTTTAAAAATTTCATCAAAACAATCACTAGGATAAAATATACAACGAGCCAAATCAACCATCCCATCTCCATTTTCTAATGTATAATAAGAATGATAATATACGCCTCCAAATAATCCTTGCATTTCACTCGTTGTAATATAATCTTCTTTCATATAAGGGGAAAAAGTTTGAGCGGCTTCATGGCAAAGTCTAGAAAAGTTTTTATTTTGCAATTGAACTTTGATTTTTTTATTTTTAATCCAATCTACCAACTGATACATTTCTAATATTCCATATTTTGTTTGAATCCGATAATGATTATTTTGTTCTTCTAATCCCATACAATAAGGTAAAGTGGAAAATTCTTTTTTGATAGCCGATTTTAATTGTGAACTAGGTGGATAAAGTCTTACTGATAGTTCCAATAATAAATCTCTTTCATTTACATGATATTTTTGTAACAAGGAAACTAAGGCAGGTTTCAATGGAAAATTACTATTATATAACAGGCCAATAATCATATTTCGAGCAGACATACCTTTAATAATAGGAACTTGAAACCCAGTCATATTTTTTAATTCATATAATATTTCTTGACTTTTTATTTCTGCATTTTTAATTGACACAATTTCTGTTTCTTCCATTAGTTGTAATAATGTTTGATTCATAGTATATCCCCTTTTCTATGAAAAAATATTTTATCATAAAAAAAGAGAAAGTCAAATCTCTCTTACAAATCAAAGCAGAACTACTCGTAATATAGCTACTTCTTTCAAAATAAAATTTTTATAAAAATGAAAAGTTTTACTTTTTTACAAATCCTTTTTGAGAATTTATTTCTGGATATTCAATAATAGTGTTTCCAATCAACAACTCTCTCATTTGATAAAGAGCCATTATATCATCTTTTGGATTTTTTTTATTCAAACTTTGCTCTTTTACTTCTCTATTTTCTTCCTGATTTGTTTTTTTAGACAACTCCAATTGGTGTTTAATCGTTAATAATTCTGACTCTGAGTAAGTCTGTTTTGTCTCATTCATTCCATAAAATTCTAACAATGAATTAATTGGTGCTCCTACGATAATGATAGAATCCTCATTTTGTTTTCTGACATTAGAAATTGAATTTTCATATTCTTCAAATTGCTCTGGATGAATCATGATACCTTTACTACCACATACAGGAGTTTGTGATTCCTCTTTTGCTATTTCATTCCATTCATTTTCACTTACAACCTGAAAAATTTGAACATTTTGCTTTTCCTCTTTGGTTTCAATATCATATCCCTCAATACTATATATGACCAGTTCTTCTGCACTGTATTGGTTTTCTATTCCAATCACGTTAGAAAAGTTGCTTGAAACCACTTCTTTTCCACCCATTAATAATAAACTACTTGCTAATCCTGCTCCTAACATTCCTAATACCATTTCTTGAAATATCTTCTTTTCTCCATTTAAGTTAACTTTTTGTTCTGGAAAAGATTTTTTGTATAATTTCATATAT
>CAYYCR010000014.1:16177-17616 GCA_964470385.1 uncultured Muribaculaceae bacterium
ATATCCCCCTCTTTCGTTTACATATTATACACGAAATGGGATTCTTGTCAAATTTTTCTTACTGCTTCATGTAATGCTAGATTAATTCCATCTCCAATGACTTCGCTTAATTTTTCTATCACAAAATCTACTTCTTTTGGAGTTACCATAAAATTATATCCAATGGGTGTTAAAACTTCAAATAAAAGTTGTTTGATTTCTTCTTCCTCTAATCCACCGACAAGCCCTAATAATTGTTTGTTATCTTCTTTATTAAGGGGAATTTCCTCCTTTAAATAATTATATTGATGAGACAAAACCAATCTATTTTTAGGATTATTTTTATTCTGTTTCGTATATGTGTATTGTTTTTGCATATATTTTATCGTATCAGCTACAATCGTTATAGCATCAACCACCGTAGGTATTCCAATGGCTATAACAGGAATTCCAAATATTTCAGAACTGATTTCTTTTCTCTTATTTCCAATTCCACTTCCTGGAGCAATCCCTGTATCGGTCATCTGAATCGTTTTATTCACACGTTCTAAAGAACCACTTGCTAACGCATCAACTACAATGACAAAATTAGGTTTACAACAATCAATGATATGTTTGATAAGATCGCTTGTTTCAATTCCTGTTTCTCCCATAACACCTGGACTAATCGCACATACTCTACGATACCCTTTCCCTAGATTTCCATACAAATAAAGAGGATTCGTAACAAGTACTTTATTAATCGATAATGGTCCTAAAGAATCGGGAGTTGATTTTTCATTGCCAAGACCAATAATAAGGCCCAAATCATTCGTACCAACCTTAACTTGCTCTAATAAAAATTGTAGTTTTTTTGAAAAAGATTGTTTGACTTTATTTAAATTCGTACTATCGGTTACATCCTCAAATTCAATGGTGATATAAGTACCTTCTTTTTTTCCAATTTTCTTTCCGTTTTTTTCATCTAAATATGTTGTTGTAATCGTAATTCCAGGACTTTCTTCTATTTCCTGTTTGATTTCATTGATGGCATTATTTTTTAAAGATTCAAGTGCTAAATCAGTTCGAATCGTATAATTTTTTAAATCTACTTCATGATTCATGATATCACCTCATACATATTTTTACCAAAAATACAAGATTTTATTGCTTTTTTTAAGATTATGCGTTAAAATTATAAGTACTGAGTTTGCTGAGAGGTGGTGAAACTATGCCAAATATGAAAAATGCAAAGAAAAAGGTAAAACAAATTGCAAAACAAAAAGTAGAAAATAATGAATACAAGGCAAGTATGAGAACTGCTATTAAAAACGTAGAAAAAGCTGTTGCTTCTAAAGATAAAGAAAAAGCAACTGATAACTTAAAAACAGCAATTAAAAGAATTGATAAAGCTGTAGCCAAAGGAGTTGTAAAAGCAAATACTTGTGCTCGTAATAAATCAAGATTAACAAAAAAAGTTA
>CAYYCR010000015.1:0-15780 GCA_964470385.1 uncultured Muribaculaceae bacterium
AGAAATGAAAGAATTAAAAGAAGCATTAGAAAAAGATGACTTAGAAGATATTAAAGCAAAAAAAGACAAATTAAATGAAACTGCCATGGCTTTTGCAACCAAAGTATACGAAGAAGCAGCCAAAGCAGCTCAGGCAAATGAAAACAGTGGGGCAGAAACGTCAACCGATAAAAAAGACGATAATGTAGTAGATGCTGAATTTGAAGAAAAATAAAAGGAAGTTCTAGGTGACTAGAACTTTCTCTATATGATAGGAGAAAATATGGAAAAAATAAAATTGCGTGAAGAAATAGAAAAGCAGTATCAATGGAATTTATCTAAAATGATTGAGTCTAAGGAACAATTTGAAGAATTCTATCAGAAAGTCTTAGAAATCAAAGACCAAATAAAAAACATGCAAGGACATATTATAGATACAAGTAATTCGTTACTTACTTATTTAAAGTTGAGTGATGAGTTAGACCGAACATTAGAACTAATCTATGTATATTCTCATATGCTCTGTGATCAAGATACGACTAGTACGGATTCTCAACAATTAAAAATGAGAACGGAAACGTTAAACGAGCAAGTAAGTGAAGCACTTGCCTTTATTAGACCAGAAATATTAAGTTGTCCTTATGATACAATATTAAATTATATTAAAGAAAACAAAGAATTAGAACCTTATCGTTTTTCTTTAGAATCATTATTTCGTTATCAAGAACATACACTATCAAAAGAGGAAGAAAGTATCATTGCTTCTGCTTCTAATGCCTTTGGGGCCTGTGATGAAATCTTTTATAATATTGATAATGCGGATATTCATTTAGGAAATATCAAAGATGAAAAAGAAGAAGTAGTAGAACTTACCAATAGTAACTACAATTACTATATGACTAGAAACGATAGAAGAGTTAGAAAAGATGCTTTTGAAGCTATGTATGGATATTTTAAAGGTCTTAAAAATACCATAGCAGCTACATTAAAAGGACAAATCAAGGAAAATTTCTTTTATAGCAAAGTAAGGAAATATGAAAACCCATTAAAGGCTAGCTTATTTCATGATAATATTGATATTTCAGTGTACCAAAATTTAATTGATGTTGTGCATAATCACATGGAAAGTATGTATGAATATATGAATATCCGTAAAAAAGTACTAAACTTAGAGGAAATGCATATGTATGATATTTATGTTGATTTAATCAAAGATACACCAAAAGAAATTCCTTTTGAAGAAGGAAAAAAATTGGTAATGGAAGCTTTAAAACCATTAGGTGAAGAATATACTAGTAATTTAGAAAAAGCATTTAGGGAACAATGGATTGATATTTACCCAAATAAAGGAAAAAAATCTGGAGCTTATAGTTGGGGAACCTATGACTCCTATCCATACTTATTATTAAATTATAATAATACAATGGATTCTGTTAGTACTCTTATCCACGAATTGGGTCATTCTATGCACTCTTACTATTCTAATAAAACACAGAATTTTGCGAATCATGGGTATCCGATTTTTCTAGCAGAAATTGCCTCTACAGTAAACGAAGTATTACTCAATCAATACCTATATGAGAATGCGAAAACGAAAGAAGAAAAAATTCTTTATTTGACAGAATTTTTAGATAAAGTTCGAACAACAATTTATAGACAAACAATGTTTGCTGAATTTGAAATGATTATGCACGATAAAGAACAAAAAGGAATCCCTTTAACAGAACAAGAATTTAGTGAAACTTATTATAAATTAAATCAATTTTATTATGGAAAAGATATGATTAGTGATGATGAAATCAGATATGAATGGGCTAGAATCCCACATTTCTATTCTTCTTTTTATGTTTATAAATATGCAACAGGACTATCGAGTGCGATTACACTTGCTTTCGCGATTTTAAATAAAGAAGAAGGGGCCAAAGAAAGATATTTAGAATTCTTATCTAGTGGTGGAAGCAATTATCCATTAGAGATTCTAAAAAAAGCTGGAGTGGATATGACAATAAAAGAACCATTAGAAAAAGCTCTTGCCGTTTTTGAGCAGAAACTCCAAGAATTAAAAGCTTTATATGAGTAATTAATAAAGAATTACTATATCATAAATTTTATTTTTTGGGGGAGAAAAATTTTATGAATCATAAAATAGAAACATTTGTTAATTTATTTGAAGAAAGAGAAATTAGAAGGATTTGGAATAGTGAAAAAGAAGATTACTATTTTAGTGTGGTTGATGTCATAAGGGCGTTAACAAACAATGACTATCAAAAAGCAAGAAACTATTGGAAATGATTGAAAAATAAATTAAATTCATAAGGTAGTGAGTTGGTTAGTAATACTAACCAACTTGAAATGAAGTCAAAAAAAGATGGAAAAAAATATTTGACGGATACTTTAGATACGAAAGGCATTTTAAGATTAATTGAGTCAGTACCAAGTCCAAAAGAGGAGCCTTTTAAACTTTGGTTGGCTTCTTTAGGAAGTGAAAGAATTGATGAAGTGTTTGATCTTGAAATTGCAATTAACCGTGCAGTAGAATATTATCGTAAGTATGAATATGATGATAAATGGATTAAAGCAAGATTAGCAGAAATTGTAGATTGATTTAAGTTAACAGATGTTTGGAGGGAATCAGGAATAACAAATCCTTTTGAATATGGAATTCTTACAAATGAAATTTATAAATCGTGATTGGGAATGAAGGCAAGTGAATATAGAGATTGTAAAGGAATTCGAAAAGAATCTTTACGAGATAATATGACGGATATTGAAGTTCTTCTTACTAATCTAGGTGAAATTGCACTCCTTAGAACTTGCCAATGTTCATAGACCGTATGGATTAGAACAAAATAAAAAAAATTGCCAAACGTGGTGGAAATATTGCAAAGAAAACTCGTGATAATTTAGAAAAAGAATTGGGTAGAACTGTAATCAGTAGTACGAATTCTTTACATTATCAATATATAGATGAAAAAGTAATACAAAATAAAAAAGAAAAGATTGAGATTGGAAACTAAAATAAGGGAAGTGAAGTAATATGGAAAAAAGAGATTATTATGAAGTGTTGGGTGTTAGTAAAAATGCAAGTGATGCAGAAATTAAAAGTGCTTTTCGTAAACTTGCTAAAAAATATCACCCTGATGTTTGTAAAGAACCAGATGCAGCTGAAAAATTTAAGGAAGCTCAAGAAGCCTATGCTGTATTAAGTGATGCTTCTAAAAGAGCTCAATATGATCAATATGGGCATGCAGCATTTCAAGGAGGACCTGGAGGAGCAGGTGGTTTTGATTTCTCAGGCTTTGATTTTTCTGATATTTTTAGCGATTTATTTGGTGGAGGTTTTGGAGGCTTTGGTTTTGGGGGAGGAAATTCCTCAAGAGCTAGAAAAGGAGCCGATTCATTAATCAGAATGAATTTGACTTTTGAAGAAGCTATATTTGGAACCAAAAAAACAGTAAATCTAGATGTGGTAGAAGATTGTACAGAATGTTCTGGAAAAGGAGGACATGGAGAAAAAACGTGTCCAACTTGTCACGGTAGTGGCCAGGTTACATCAGAACAAAGAACCATGTTTGGATCATTTATGACCAAATCTACTTGTCCAACTTGTAAAGGAAAAGGAAGAAGTTATGAAACAATTTGTAGCAAATGTAAAGGAACTGGAAAGACTAAGAAAAATGCCAATATAGAAGTAACTATACCAGCTGGAGTAGATAGTGGAAATCAACTAAGGCTAGCAGGAAAAGGAAGTGCTGGAAGTAATGGAGGACCAAATGGGGATGTTTACATTGAATTTAATGTAAAATCCCATCCCATTTTTGAACGAGAAGATGACAATATTTATTTAGAACTTCCAATAACCATTGCTGATGCTGTATTAGGATGTAAAAAAGATGTCCCAACTTTGTATGGAACTGTAAAGCTTTCCATTTCTGCAGGTTGTATGACTGGTGACAAATATCGCTTAAAGGGAAAAGGAGTAGAGCATATTCACAGTAGTCGTAAGGGGGATATGTATGTTATTATCAAAGTAATTACTCCTAAAAAACTATCCAAAGAGCAGAAAAAACTATTTGAGCAATTACAAAAAACAGAATTAGAAGATAGTAGTGAATTTAAAAAAATTCGTGAATATATTTGAAAGTTAACTCAAAAAATCAAAAAATGGTTTTTGAACTTAAAAAAATGATTAGGATTTTGCTTAATCATTTTATTTTGTATTGATATTTTAAAGTCTTTATAATATAATGATAACAGAAAAGTGAGGGTTAATATTATGGATAATATACTAATGGAAACAGAAATGAAAATGACATCAACAATTGAAAACATGGAAAAAAGATTTATCAATATTCGTGCTGGAAGAGCGAATCCAGCAATATTAGATTCTGTAATGGTATCTTACTATGGAAGTGAAACACCATTAAAACAACTAGCAACAATTTCCATTCCAGAAGCAAGGCAACTTATGATAAAACCATTTGATCGTTCTTGCTTAGGGGCAATTGAAAAAGGAATTTATGAAGCCAATATTGGGTTGACACCAAATAACAATGGAGAAGTTATTATTTTAAACATTCCAGCTTTGACAGAAGAAACAAGAAGAGAGTATGTAAAACAAGCCAAAGGAATTGCTGAAGAAGCTAAAATAGCACTTCGAAATATTCGTCAAGATGCTAATAATGATATCAAAAAATCAGAAGCAACAGACGATGATAAAGAAGCATTTCAAGAAGATGTTCAAGAACTTATCAATAAATATAACAAAATTGTAGAGGATAAATTTAAAGTAAAAGAAAATGAATTGATGAGTGTATAGTTATGAAGAAATGTACATTTGCGGAAATCTCCTACTTCAGTTGTGCATAAAAGAGAAGTAGCATTTAAAATCGATAGAGCTATGATAGATAAATTGAATTGTGCATTAGAACCAGCATTAAGACAAAATAAAGAAAAAAAGATTGCTTTTTATGATGAGGTAAGAGATGAAATTGTTGGTGAAAAAGTACTAGTTTATAAAAAATAAAATAGAATGTTCTCATAGTAGAATTCTTTTTATTATGGAAAGCTACTTTGATCTATTTGCTCTATCTATTCAATAAAATATAGGTACAAGTATTTATTATATTTTTAATGGAATTTATTTACAGTTTATAAAAATATGTATATAATAGAACTATGAGGTGAAATCATGTTTCGAAAAGGAAATGAAAAAGAGCTCAATATGAAAAATGTAAATGAAACCGTGTTATTAGCCAAAAAGATTTTACATATTTCTTATTTTCTAATTATTATAGCTGGTGCATGGGCGATTACCATGTTAGTAAAAGAGCTCAAAATATTTGATTTTATTTTGGAAGTACTTACGATAGTAGCCCCTCTTTTCATTGGAATTTTTATTGCTTGGTTATTTGATCCAGCAGTCAAGAAACTTCAAAAAAAGGGGATAAAACGAACGATTGGTTCTATTATTATGTATGTTTTATTTTTAGGTTGCTTATTTATTATTATTAGTGCGATTATTCCACTATTATCAGATCAAATTAATGATTTTGTGCAAACATTACCAGGAATATTTGATTCTGTGAAATCATGGATTGATGAAGTATTCCATAAACTTTCTGCAATTCAAAACTTTGATGCTGAAGGATTTAAAGTTGATTTATTTAAAAAAATAGAAGAAATTGGAACCAGTCTCACCCAATCTCTTCCCTCTATTACGGTGAACCTTGCCAAATCCGTTTTTGGTGGACTTGGAACTTTGCTAGTTGGGATGATTGTAGGCTTTTATTTACTAGTTGGATTTGATAATGTCAATGATACCATTATTACAATATTTCCAGAAAAAATGCAAGACAATGTTAAAGAGCTTATTACAGAAATCAATAATTCACTTAGAAGATTTGTGGATGGAGCCATATTAGATTCTACATTTGTCTTTATTATTACCTCAATAGGATTATGGATTGTAGGATTAAAAGCCCCACTTCTATTTGGACTTTTCTGTGGACTTACCAATGTGATTCCTTATGCAGGACCTTACATTGGAGGAATTCCAGCAGTCATTGTGGGATTTGCTCAATCTCCGACCATTGGAATTTTAGTACTTGTAGTGATTGCCATCATACAATTTTTAGAGGGAAACTTTATTCAACCAGTCATTATGAGTAAAACAACGAAATTACATCCAGTTACCATTATGCTAGGATTACTTGTATTTGGTCACTTTTGGGGAATAATTGGAATGCTTATTTCCACTCCAATTATTTCAGTTGTAAAATCAATCATCTTATTTTTTGATGAAAAATATGATATACTAGATTTTAATTAAAACAATGATAAAGAATAGTACATTACAATTGTTATTGGTAGAGATCTCATGGCTGGTGAAAATGAGAAAACAAAGTAATGGAAGCTCCTTTAGAGTGTAGAAAAAACTACCGGAGAAATCTCCGTTATCAAAAAGAGTTACAATTAGGATGGTACCACGGTTTTTCGTTCCTAGGAAAATACGTGGTTTTTCTATAATTTTTGAAAGGATGATAAAAATGAATTTAAAAGAAAAACAACCAAAAATTTATATTATATGTGGAAAAGCAAGACATGGAAAAGATACCATTGCCGAAATGATTCAAAAATATTATAAGGAAAAACAATACGACATTTTAAACTTGCAATATAGCAGTTATATTAAAGAATATGCCAAAAAAATAAGTAATTGGGATGGTAGTGAAGAAACCAAGCCAAGGGAACTATTACAACAATTAGGAACGAATATTATTAGAGAAAAAATAGATGATATGTTTTTTGTCAAAAAATTAGTAGACGATATCAAGGTATACTCTTATTTTTTTGATGTACTTACCATATCAGATTCAAGATTTAAAGTAGAAGTAGATACTGCAAGAGAAAATTTTGATGATGTTGTTGTCATTCATGTAGTAAGACCAAATTTTGATAACGGACTTACGGAAGAACAAAAAAGACATCGTACTGAAATCGATTTAGATGATTATGAAAACTATGATTACACAATTGTTAATGATGGCGATTTGGAAGATTTAGAAGAAAAAGTAAAAGAAATTGTAGAAAAGGAGATGAACGCATGAAACAGCTAACCGGAAATGAACTACGGGATAAATGGTTTCAGTTTTGGACCAGCAAGGGACATAAAGTAATAGAAAGTGCTCCTTTAATTCCCAATAATGATCCATCACTACTTTGGATTAATGCAGGAGTAACACCACTTAAAAAATACTTTGATGGAAGTATCGTTCCAGACAACAGAAGACTTTGTAGTAGTCAAAAATGTATTCGTACAAATGACATAGAAAATGTGGGAAAAACAGCTCGTCATCAAACTTTTTTTGAAATGCTAGGAAACTTTTCTATTGGTGATTATTTCAAAGAAGAAGCAATTACATGGGCATTTGAGTTTTTAACAAGTCCAGAATGGTTAGGATTTGACAAAGATAAACTCTATATGACCATCTATCCAAATGATCAGGATAGTTATGACACTTGGATTCGTGTTGGAGTAGATGCAAGTCACATTATAAAACTAGAAGGAAACTTTTGGGAAATAGGGCCAGGACCAAGTGGCCCTGATAGCGAAATATTCTATGATCGTGGAGAAAAATATGATCCAGAAAATCTAGGAATTAAACTATTAAAAGAAGACATCGAAAATGATCGTTATATTGAGATTTGGAATAACGTATTTAGTCAATATAATGCCAAAAGTGGAATACCAAGAGAAGAGTATCCAGAACTTCCAAGTAAGAACATTGATACTGGAATGGGACTAGAACGTATGCTTTCTATCTTACAAGAAGTAGATACCAACTTTGATACTGATTTATTTGTTCCAATCATTGTAAAAATTTGTGAAATTAGTGGAAAAGAATACTGTGGACAAATGGCCTTTAAAGTAATTGCAGACCATATTCGGACGATTACATTTGCCATTTCTGATGGTGCCAACTTTGGGAATAATGGAAGAGATTATGTTCTTAGAAGATTACTTCGTAGGGCAGTTCGTTATGGGAAAGTCTTAGGTATTGAAAAACCATTTTTAAAAGAACTTGTTCCAGTCGTAGTAGAAATTATGGAACATGCCTATCCTTACTTACGTAATCATGAATTAACCGTGATGTCAAAAGTTGGAAAAGAAGAAGAACTATTTATGAAAACCCTTGCTAAAGGCGAAAAAAGATTGCAAGAATTATTTGAAACAAGTACTTCTAAAACAATTAGTGGAGAAGAAGCATTTAAACTATATGATACTTATGGCTTCCCATTTGAATTAACACTAGAGTATGCAGAAGAATTAGGTTTTACCGTTTCCAAAGAGGAATTTGATCGTTGTATGAAAGCTCAAAAAGATTTAGCACGTGCAAGTAGAAGTAAAGAAAACAGTATGAATGTTCAAAACGAAGCGTTATTAAAAGAAACCACTCCAAGTACCTTTGTAGGATATGACACATTAGAAGTAGAAACTACCATTATAAAACTATTTGATGGAGAAAAATTTGTTGATCAACTAGAAAACTCTGGATATGTAGTATTAAAAGAAACACCATTTTATGCAGAAAGTGGTGGACAAATATCCGATATTGGAACGATTATAGATGGGGATATGGTACTAGAAGTAGAGGATTTGTTTAAAGGACCAAACAAACAACATTTCCATTTTGTGAAATTTGATGGAATAATCCATGTTGGGGATACCGTAACAGCCACTGTAAATAGTAGCTTTAGACAGAATGTTATGTGTAACCATAGTGCAGCTCATGTCTTACAAAAAACATTAAGGGAAGTATTAGGAAGTAGTGTATATCAAGCTGGTTCTTATATTGACGAAGATAATGTACGCTTTGATATTCATTATGAGGGAAAAATTAGCAAAGAACAATTAATTGAAGTAGAAGAAAAAGTGAACCAGAGAATTGCAACGAAAGTGGATACGAAAACAGACATTTTAACACTTGAAGAAGCGAAAAAAACAGGAGCCATGGCTTTATTTGATGAAAAATATGGAGATAAAGTAAGAGTTGTTACCATAGGGGATTCTAAGGAACTATGTGCGGGAACTCATGTTAAAAATATTGGTGATATTGAGAGGTTTGCTATTGTTTCAATCGAAACCAAAGGAAGTAATGTCTATAGAATCGTAGGAGCAACAAGGGATAATATAGAACCATCCCTATTTGCCGCTATTAAACCTTATAATGATGAAATGATGAAGCTTTTAAATAAAGCAAAAAAAATCATTGAAGCAGCAGGTGTTGAGGGAATTATGTTAGACTTTAACTTTGACATCAACCATGACGCACCACATACTTATAAAGATATCGTATTTAATCTAAATGAAATGGAGACCATTAAAAAAAGTGTCATGGAATTAGAAAAAACATATTTAGAAGAAAAATCGAAACAAGCACTTAGTAATCTAGATCTATTTATGAGTGCAAAACAGACAATCAATGATGTGGAAGCAATCATCATGAAAGTAGAGAACTATGATTTGAATATTTTAAAACAAATTGTCGATGCCCTACTCAATTCTTTACAAAATGGATTTGTTTTCATTGCTAATATCAAAGAGGGAAATGTAAACTTTTTTGCCAAGGAAAATGCAAATTTAAAAGAGAAAATTCATTGTGGTGAATTTGTTAAAAAAGTCGCTTTACAGTCAGAAGGATCTGGAGGAGGTAGTCCTTTATTTGCCCAAGGTGGAGGAAAAAATGCCGGAGCGATTGATAAAATTTTAGAAAATATTAAAAAACAGGTAGAGGAACAAACGAAATAGTTCCTTTTTCTGTTATAATGGATATGGTGGATATCGATGAAAATAAAAATGAAAAAATACCGAGTGTTATTACTGTTATTATTTTTTGTATGTATGGTTCATGTTCATGCTGATTCAGGTTGGGACGGAAGTTATGATGGAGGAGGAAGCTCTAGTATTGGAGGTTCTAGTTATGATTGGGGAGGTTCTAGTTGGAGTTCTAGTTCTTCCAATTATCACCATACTAGTAGTTCCAATTTATCGGATGGAGAGATGTTATTTGTATGGATAATCTTTATTGTTTTTATTATATTTTATGTGCTTGCCAGAGGTGTAAATAAAGAAAATCTAGAGGAGAAAAAATCTTCTTTATCATTGATTCCTTATGATATCGATAAAATAAAACAAATTTTACCAGATTTTAATAAAGAAGAATTTAGAGATTTGGCTTATGATATTTATAAAAAAATACAGATTGCATGGATGAATTTTGATTATGAAAATTTAAGAAAATATACAACGGATGAACTTTATAATTTGTATCATTCACAGTTAGTAGCACTCAATGTTAAAAAACAAAAAAATATAATGTCTGATTTTGAACTGAACGATTTTGAAATTGTAGATATGGAACAAGGAAAAGATAACATTGCTTTAACGGTTCGTATGATTGTAGAGTGTAGAGATTATGTTGTCTCACAAAATGAAACAGTAGTACGTGGTTCTAAACAATATAAACTTATTTATGATTATGAAATGACTTTTATAATAGGATTAGGGCAAAAGGAGAATAAATGTCCGAATTGTAATGCCCCATTAGAAAATAATCAATCTACAGTTTGTCCATATTGTAATTCTACGATTATAAATAAGCATCATCATTGGGTATTGTCTAAAAAAAGAATGGTTAACCAAAAAAGAAAGTTGTAGGGAAAGAAATATGAAAGAAGAATTAGAACTAACAGTAGAACTTCCATATTCGTTGGAAGAGGCAAAAAGTATGTTAGAAAATCAAGGATTTTCACTAGAAGAAACTGGAATTTTAGAGGACCTTTATATGAAACCGAAAGTAAAAGATCACATGGCATTACTTGAATTATTAAATGATTCTATTTTAATCAGAAAAGAAGGAAATTATTTTACAGGTTTTGTACTTAAAAAAAAGAAATATAATGGTGACGGTACTTTGCAAAAAGATCAAAAACTATATTTAAAAGTGGAAGATTTAAAGCAAGGAAAAACATTTTTAGAGCTGATTGGATATGAAGCGTTTGTCTTTTTGAAACAAGACATATATCGGTATAGAAAAGAAACTATTGATTTGTTATTACAAGATGTAAAGGGGCTAGGAATTTTCTTGGAGTATGAGGCAAAAAATAAAGAAAGCATAGAGAAAATGAAACAAACTTTGAATGAAGTTTTTGCTATGGAATTTGAAAATTATTATGAGCGGAAAATCATTCGTTATATTGAAAAATATGGTTTGTTTTTGAAAAAGAATAGTAGAGGGTGTAAATATGAAAAAGATTATAAATTACAATGATAAGGAAATAAAAAATAAGGGATTCACGTTAATAGAGTTACTAGCAGTTATAGTAATACTAGCAGTAATCGCACTTATTGCAACTCCTATTGTATTAAGTATTCTAACAAAGGTGCGGAAAAGTGCCTTTCAGGATAGTGCCTATGGATTAATGGAAAGTGCGAAAGCAGAATATTTAGAAACAATTTTAGACGGAGAGGAAAAGCCAACTTTGTTTGAATATCCATTTGATCATTTGAAATTTAGTGGAACTAAGCCAAAAGGCGGGATGATTGTAATTGATAAAGATGGATATATAGCAATTGCCATTCATAATAATATTTGGTGTGCAATAAAAGGAATGGAAGATACAAAGGTTAAGATAATAGATTATAACGAAGAAACTTGTAAGATAGCTGCTCCAATGATTACTGAGGGCGTAAGTGTTGAAGAGTTAAAGACTGGATTAGATAGTGCAATTCCAGGAAATTATTTTAATATAAAAAATGCCAAAGGAAGTGTAAGTTGTTATAATTTGTCAGATGAAGAAAAAGAAGTAACCAATACAAAAGACTTAAAAGAGGGAGAAAATGAGATTGAATGTCGAATGATGAAAGATGGAAATATAATTACTTCATTAAAAAGAACTTTCAAAATTGTTAGGACTGCAACAACAATAGAAGAAATTATCAAAAATAATGCAGAAGTAGTAGCACTAGATCCAGATATCAATCCAAGATTTGTAGGAGCAAATCCAAATAATTATGTAACATTTGGAAATGATTTATATAGAATTATAGGAGTGTTTAATAATCAAATGAAAATTATCTATTGGGGAACAAAAGAAAATCCTGGAATGTTTTATAATAATGCTACTGTTCCATTTGATCCTAATGCATCAAATGGAGGTCATGGAGATTATGGATATAATGATTGGAATCAAGCAAAATTACAAAAAACACTCAATACAACTTATTGGGATACAATACCAGTGGCGGCTCAAGCCATGGTAGATAAGAATCATATATGGAATATAGGGGGAGCAATCCCAAATATTACAAGGAGTGAGTATTATACAGCTGAAAGAAGCAGTACAATATCAAGTACTATGACTAGTTCAACCTGGACAGGAAAAGTTGGATTAATGTATCCAAGTGATTATGGATATGCAACAAATAGTACGAATGGTGCATGTGAAAGTATATCAATGGACTACTGGCATATAAACGAAGAGGCAAAAATATATTGTTCAGGAAGCAATTATAATTGGTTAGTAAATGTAGATAATAATCAATGGACGATGACTGCTGTTAGTAATACTGCTGCTAATATGGCAACTATGGCAAAAGTGGGAACAATTGGAAGTGGTAGTGCAGCAGGCAGCAATAATGCTCGTCCAGTTTTATATCTAAATTCTAATGTCAAAATAAGTGGAAAAGGTACCGTAGAAGAACCATTTGAATTATCTTTGTAGAGGAATGAAAATGCTAGATAAGAATTTTATGTTAGATATGCTTTTTCAGCAAACTCTTTCTAGCTATTATGACAGTTAGTATAGAGGAAACTATTATTTATTTCCACTTGAACAATTGGAAGAGAGTTGCGTTGATGTTAAAAAAAGTATGATATTTGCGATAAGATATCAATATTTTGGACTTACGTTATCTACCAGTGAAATAGATGAGATCATGAGTAAAGATTATAAAAATGAAAAAGTTGTTTTTCAAAAGAAACGAAAAAAATATTTTATCACAAAAAATAATTTCATGTTTGATAAGTAGCACGATAGCTACTTTTTATCATGCAGTTTTCTATAAAAAACGTAACAATAATATTTATAATATTCCATTAAAAAATATGATTTATTTAAAATGTAACATTGCAATTCTTTTCTAGAAATGGTACAATGAAACTGTATTCATAAAGTAGGTGATAAAATGGGAGAAACAAAAATTTATGATGGCGGAGAGTTTGAGAATGCTTTAATAGAAAAAACGATCGCTGAAGTAGCTGAGATTTTAGAAGAACGTGGATATAATCCAATTAACCAAATTGTTGGATATCTAATGAGTGGAGATCCAGGATATATCTCCAGTCATAAAGAAGCGAGAAAAAAAATCATGCAATTTGACCAAGCAAAAATCCTAGAAGTTATGGTAAGGGAATTTTTAAAAAAGTGAGATATTTAGGATTAGATCTTGGAACCAAAACTTTAGGAATTTCGATTTCTGATATTACTGCTACAATCGCTAGTACTTACAAAACAATTCGTTTTCCCGAAAACGAATATGATACTTTACTTCCAGAACTAAAAAAAATCGTGGAAGAATATCAGATTGGAACAATTGTTTTAGGATTCCCAAAAAATATGAATAACACAGTAGGGGATAGAGGACTTACAACCCTTTCCTTTAAGGAAAAATTAGAAAGTGAGTTAAAAATAGAAGTCGTTATGCAGGATGAACGTTTATCAACTGTAGAAGCAACCCATTATATGGTACAAGCTGATTTATCTAGAAAAAAAAGAAAGAAAAAGATAGATAGCTTAGCAGCCAATATCATACTGCAAACGTACTTAGATAAAATGAAAGGAAGAGAATTATGAGCGATGAAAGAATGACATTTAAAGTATTTGATGAAGCAGGAAAAGAAATAGAATGTGAAGTATTATTTACATTTGAATCAGACGAAACAAAGAAAAACTATATGGTTTATACAGATAATACAACAGATGAGGAAGGAAATACAAAAGTATATGCTTCCATTTATAATCCAGATGAAGAAGAAACAAAATTAATTCCAATTGAAACAGAAAAAGAATGGAAAATCATAGAAACCATTTTGGATGAATTACAAACCAAAGCTGCAGAAAGTTCGAGTTCAGACGGGCAATAATCGCTCGTTTTTGGTGCTATGGCAAAAAGAAGAATAAAACCAGGAATAAAAAAGGGGATATTTGGTTTTGTAGTGTTTGTAATTTTTATCATTGTAATTTTATATTTTCTATATGAGTGGGGATTAAAACCTGTAACTTTAAAAAATACCCCAGTAGAATTCACAATTGAACCAGGACAGACTTATTTGACAATTGCACATAATCTAAAAGAAAGTAATCTGATTCATTCAGAACTAGCTTATAAAGTATATGTAAAATTGAAAAAACCAACCAATTTTAGAGCAGGAAAATTTTTACTAAACCAAAATATGGGAGTAGAAAAAATAATTGAAACTTTAAAAAATGGTGGAGAATACACAACGGAATCAATAAAAATTACATTTCCAGAAGGAAAAAATATGAGACAGATTGTTAAAATTATAACAAGTGAGACAAATAACAAAGAAGAAGAAATATATGCTCTTTTAAAAGATCCAGATTATTTAAAAGAATTGATAAATAAATATTGGTTTTTAGATGAAAACATTTTAAATGAAAAACTATATTATTCATTAGAAGGATATTTATTTCCTGATACTTATGAATTTAAAAACGCAAATGTAACGGGAAAAGAAATCTTTGAGAAAATGCTAAACCAAATGGGGAAAAAATTAGAACCATATAAAAAAGAAATAGAACAAAATTCCTATTCTCTTCATGAAATGTTAACACTAGCTTCTATCGTAGAATTAGAAGCAGCAGATAGTGATAATCGAGCAGGAGTAGCAGGTGTATTTTATAATCGTCTAGCAGATGGTTGGGCACTTGGAAGTGACGTAACAACATATTATGCTTCTAAAATTGAAATGAATGAACGGGATTTGTATCAAAGTGAATTAGATGATTATAATGACTATAATACAAGGAGTAGTCAAATGGCAGGAAAACTTCCAATTGGTCCAATTTGTAATCCAGGAATGGACGCAATTATCGCTTCGATTGAACCAACAAAACATGATTATTATTATTTTGTGGCAGATAAAAATAAGAAAACTTACTTTAGCAAAACCAATAATGAGCATATAAAAACAATTAATCAATTAAAAGAAGATGATTTATGGTATCAATATTAGTAAAACAAATGGAACAATATGCTTGTGAGAATCATATTCCAATCATGCTTCCTGACGGAATTCGGTTTTTAGAAAACTACATCAGGGAACATCATGTAAAAAGAATATTAGAACTTGGTACAGCCATCGGATATTCTGCAATCCGTATGGCTTCTGTTTCAGACGCTATCACGATTGTAACCATCGAACGTGATGCAGAACGATATGAAGAGGCATTAAAAAATATTGAACTGTCTGGTTTTAAAAATAGAATTACAGTAGTTAATAAAGATATTATGGATTTTGAAACAGAAGAACAATTTGATCTTATTTTTATTGATGCCGCCAAAAGTCAATATATTAAATTCTTTGAAAAATTTGAAGCCAATTTGATTGCAGGAGGAACCATTGTTTCTGATAACTTGAATTTTCATGGCTATACAAAGCAAGAAACACGAATTGAAAGTAAAAATTTAAGACAAATGGTCTCTAAAATTAGAAA
>CAYYCR010000015.1:15790-17278 GCA_964470385.1 uncultured Muribaculaceae bacterium
TGAATATTTAAAAGAAAATAAAAAATTCGAAACAACTTTTTTAGAACTTGGAGATGGAATTGGTATTAGTGTAAAATTATAAGGTGGGAAATATATGGCAAAAACAGTTTATATCGGGCAAGAAAACGGAATGTATTATTTAGAAATAAGTGGTAAGAATGAAGATAATATTCCTTACCGAAAACGAACTAATGTGATGTCTAAAATAAAAAACTATCTATCAAGAGAAGGAAAATATTTTATTGATGGAAATATAAGAGGAGATAACCTATTTCTTTATACAACAAACCATACTTGCTTTATATTACAAGATTATCAAAGTTTGGATTATGAGGCATTTAAAGAATTTTTTATACGTGTTCAAACGGCTCCCATTGTTTCTAAAAATTTAAAAAATAATGTTCGTTCTAATCCATTACAATTATTAGGGTTGAGAGTTCTATACCAAAATCGTATGAGGCTAGCAACTCTTGCTATGACTGGGGTACTAGCGGTTAGTGGAAATTTTATCCTTGCAAGTGGAAAAACGCATTTACATCAAAAACAAGATGTAGAACCATCTATGGTTTCTGATATTGTGACTGAAGAAGTCAATGCTCAGGCTCCAGTTTTATCCATTGATAGCATAGATAATCGTTTAAGACAAACTAGTTATTTACAGGAACAATATGGCGAATATAATCGTAATAGGATTATGGTAGGTGCTAGAGTTGATATTAATAGAATGCAGGATATTCTTGCTAGTATGGAAGGAAAAACTATTATAGATACAGCTAATACTTATGGAATAGATCCTTATTTATTGCTAGCAAAAGGTCTTGCAGAATCCAATTTAAATCATGAATCTCATTGCCCAAATGGTCGAAATTATAATGGATATGGTGTAGGAGCTTTTCAATTGGAATCCCCCGATGGCCGAATGGTCAAAGCTTGGAATTTTGACAAAAATTGTGAGGATACATTATCTATTACAATGGAAAATGCTATGGATTTTTCTAAGAATACGCAAGCAGCAGCTATGTACTTGCAAGAAAGATTAGAAAAATATCATAATAATATTTATTTGGCTTTACAATCTTATAATTATGGAGAAAATATGATGGATTTAGTCATTCATGATTATGCCAAAGAAAAAGGAATTACAGAGGAAGATGTCATTAATAATACAACTGATTTGGGATGGTTAGCAATTGTAGAGGATATTCATAACAATCCAAATGATTACTATTATCGCGTTGCTTTAAATTTTGATGAGACCAATCAGGAAAAAATAGATTATGCGAAAAGGAATTATGTTTGGAAACATAAAACTTATGGAAATGATTGTTATATTTCTGATGTTCTTTCTTATTATGTAGGATTACAGAGTAAGAATAAAAATGTAAATGGAACTAGTACTGTAGTAGACTTTAGTGATTTTGAATCTTTACAGTTGCCAGAAAATAAGGCAAAAACAATGTAAAAGCTCACGATGTGAGTTTTTTTGTT
>CAYYCR010000016.1:0-3498 GCA_964470385.1 uncultured Muribaculaceae bacterium
TAATTCTTTTTAAATATTTATTCATATACTCTACCTCACTATTCTTGAATCATTATACAAAACTATTTACTCACTATTTTATTTTTGTAACTATAGAGTTACATTTTTTTTGTAAAAAAAAGATCACTTTTACATGACCTTTATAACAAACTAATATCTTCAATTGTGTCAATGGGAATAATTTCATTATCAATAGTAATTAAATTATTTCCATTTTTTCCAATAATTTTTTTTACCTTTTTTTGTCCTTTTTGTACAATTTCTACATCTGCTTTATAAATATAATTCTTGGAATTAAAAATTGATTTGATTTTTTGATTGACATTCATTCCCCTTAAATCTAAACTAGCAACCTTAGGATTTTTTTTTTCTTCTTCATGTGATGCAACAAACACTTTTTCATTATTATGAAACTCTCTATCAATTTTATTTGCAAACACTTTTGGTAATTTTTTATCCATTTTACACACCTCTACTACAGTATATAAAAAAAGAAGTTTTTTATTCTTCTTTTTCATTCATCCCAACACAGTAAAAAAAACGTCCCTCTATTTCTTCTTTATTTCTAGTTGCACGATAATGAGAATAATAATTCAAATTAGAATAAGTATCAATATCAGAAACCAATATCTGACTTTTTAACATTCCTTTTTCTAAAAAGAAATGGGAAACATATCCACTTAAATCAATGGAATATAAATTTTCTTTTACATATTCTATATATGGCCTCCAGGCATCTTCCTCTAACTGCTTTGGTGTTTCTAGTAAATAATTTTCTTTTTTAATACATGGTCCAATATGAATGATTAAATCTTCTATACTAGAATTAAACTTTTCTTTAAAAACAGAAAACAACTTTTGATGGAGATTTAAATATGTACTTCTCCAACCTAAATGTGCGAATGCAAAAACGTGTTTCTTTTTATCATAAATAGTAAAGGGAATACAATCAGCAAAACTAAGATATAAATAAATATTTGGGTGGGAACAAATAATGGCATCTGCCTCTATTAGTTTATAATATAAATCTTCCACTTTTATAACGTCTTCTTTTAATTCCACTATTTTATCACTATTATCCGGTTGCATAAATAAAAATCGATTGATTGGAAGATTTAACTTTTGTAAAAATTTTCTTCGATTACTATCTGCATTTTCTCCAAATTTTTTAGACATATTACCATCACTTTTATCAGAATAACAAATCATCAAATCTTCATATTTCTCTATCATAATATCACCACTAACAATAGTATAACATAAATTTTATGAATTATAATGAATATCTAATATTTTAGAAATAAAATACCCGATAAAAAAGAACAAAAAACCAACCAACACTGTACCCACAGAATAATTTTGTTTCAATGTTTGTAAAAATAACAATAAAATGGAGGAAAGAAAAAAGGAAATAATCACATAATGAAATTTAATAGAATTTTTTTCTAACAATAAAGAAACAATTTTAATTGTTATAACTGCACCAACTACAATTCCAAATCCAAATGGCAACATAATAGAAAGTGTTGTTACCATTTGTGAGAAATGAAATAAATTGCTAAAAGTTTCTAAAATAAAAGTATAGCATCCTAATAACATCAAAATAGCGGTTCCACTAATCCCTGGCACAATCATAGTAACAGCATCAATAATGCCAAATAAAAATAATAGAAACATACTGTGAAAACTTCCATCGAACAAAAACATGGTACCACTTTGGGTATATTGAAGTATTATCATTATGATACATGGAATTAACAAATATCCTACATATTGTTTACAACTAGTACCTTCTACCTCTCTTTTTAATGAAGAGAATCCTCCAAGCATTAGTCCAATAAAAAGTAACATAGTTGGAAGATAATAATGTTCTAAGGAATATTCAATGACACCACTCATTCCGACAATTGCAATGATTACACCAATTCCTAATGTACCTAGGAAAAGAATATTTTTTTTAGGATGTGTGAAAAAATGTGCTACTGCTTGTACACTATCTTCATAAATTCCTAAAGCAATGGCTAGCATTCCACCACTTACACCTGGAATAATCTTTCCAAGTCCAACAACAAAACCTTTCACAATTAATTTTATATAACTCATATTTGATCCCTCTTCTACATTATATAAATAGAATAAAAAAACTATTCCTAGGTTTCTGCACTGACAAAAATTTATATATGTCATTTATTAATATAGGTGATGGTATGTTAACCACAGTATTATTTCCATTTGTTCTTGTACTGGATTCTTTTATGATGAGCTTAGCATATGGGACCAATGGAATAAAAGTGCCAAAGGGTTCCATTTTCATCATCAGTTTTATTGGAACCTTATTTCTTTCCTTCTCTTTCCTATTTGCTTCGGTGATTAAATCGTTTTTACCAAGTCTTTTCTGCTCATTATTATCATTCATATTATTATTGATATTAGGAATCACAAATTTACTTCATTTTCTAATTCATAATCAAAAAAAGTTTTCATTTCATTGGAACGAACTTCATTTTATCATTACTATTTATTTTGATGAATTAAAGGCAGACGTTGATCATTCTTTTACTCTATCTTATAAAGAGGCTCTCATGATATCTTTTGCACTTTCTTTTGATTCACTACTTTCTGGGTTTGGAATAGGACTTTCCCATGTTTTATTTCCAATTCTTCTAATTGTTTCTTTTCTATTAAACATCATTTCCATCTCCTCTGGATTATCTTTAGGAAAAAAGATTTCAAAAAATCACCACAACTATTCATGGATTAGTGCAATTATATTTTTTATTCTTGCTTTCTGTAAATTATTTTCCTAACCTCAATATAAAATAATAAATGAAATAATGAATTTTATAGTAAATATCCTCTAGTAAAATTAGGGGATATTTACTTTTCTCACATAGAATGATTATAATACAATAAAATATAAAAATTAGTAAATAAAACAAATAATTTGCATAAAATTTGCAAAAAATAAAAATAAAATAGTTAAAAAGATTGATTTTATAAAAAAATAAACATATAATATTATTGAAAAAGGAGAAATTACAATGATTTTAGAATTTAGTATAACTAATTATTTATCATTTAAAGACAAGGTGACTTTTAGCATGCTTGCAAATGCAAGTAACGGTTTAGATAATAATTATGTTTCTTTAAACGATAAAAAGATTCTTAAGACAGCAGCAATTTATGGAGCCAATGCATCTGGTAAGTCTAATTTATTTAAAATTTTAACTACAGTTATTTTAATGCTTAGAAATTCAAATAATGCAGATATAAATGCTAAATTACCACTTGTACCATTTAAATTTGATGAAAAATCTATCATTAAACCAAGTGAATTTGAAATTAAATTCATAATTGATAACATAAGATACGTGTACGGATTTAAGGCAGATATGAATCAAATCTACGACGAATATTTATACTATTATCCAAACGGAAGAGAGACTAAAATTTTTGATCGTACAAATATTAATGAATACTCTTACACACAAAAGGATG
>CAYYCR010000016.1:3598-7830 GCA_964470385.1 uncultured Muribaculaceae bacterium
ACTAAAATTTTTGATCGTACAAATATTAATGAATACTCTTACACACAAAAGGATGAAAAGATATTAAAAGATATTGAAAATAAAAACGCACACAATAAATTTTTCTTAGCAACTGCTACAACTTGGAATTTTGAAAAAACAAAACCAGCATATAATTTTTTAACATCTGGTATAGGCACTTGTTTCAATATAGAAGAGTTAAAAAACATGGCATTTAATATTTATGAAAAGGAAAATAAGGAATTAAAAGAATTTACATTAGATTTTTTGAAAAAGACAGATTTTAATATAGAAGACTATAAGGTTTCAAAAATTGATTTTCCACAAGAATTGTTAATGAATATACCAGATTTTTTTAAGAAAGATTTACCTGAAAAACCAAAAGTGTTCCAAGTCTTATTTAAGCATAAAGGTGCAAATAATTATTTAAACTTAGATGAGGAGTCTTTAGGAACGCAAATGGTATTTGCATTCATTCCATTTATCGCTGATACTTTTAACAATAAAAAAGTTCTTATCATTGATGAACTCGATAAAAGTTTACATCCATTTTTAGTTCATTATATAGTTGAAATGTTTAATGATCCTGAAATTAATAGTAACGGTGCCCAACTAATATTTAATACTCATGATACTAATTTATTAGATTTAAATATCTTAAGAAGAGATCAAATTTGGTTTACTGAAAAAAATAATGATAATGGTGAAAGTGATTTATATTCATTAAGCGATTTTTCAGTAAGAAAATCAGAAAATGTAGAAAAAGGATATATGCTTGGTAGATATGGTGCAGTACCATTTATCAAAAATGATTTAAATTTATGAGAAGAGGAGTAAGTAGCTCAAGAAAAATTAGTAACGATAGAGTAGGAATACCAAGAAAACAAAAAAATAAAATAATAATAGCCGTGGAAGGAAAAAATAAAACAGAAAAATTATATTTTGATAATTTTGACGATGGCAAAAAATCATATTCAATAACAATGGCAAAAGGAAATGATACTGATCCTTTGAAACTAGTAAAAAGTTTAGATAAAGAAATAAAAAAGAGAGGTTTATCTTTATCAGATGGCGATATCGTATTTTGCGTTTTTGATGTAGATGTTGATCCTAATAAAAATAGGATAATCAATAAAGCAATGGAATTCGCCAAAGAAAAAGGTATTCAAATAATTACATCTACTCCATGTGTTGAATTATGGTTTTTGTTACATTTCGAATATACAACTGCAAATTTAACAAATAATGAAGTTATCAAAATATTAAAAAAATTTTATTCTAAGTATGAGAAAAACATAAACATATTCCCTAATATAAATAGTAATATTAATGTTGCAATAGAAAATGCAAAACAGCTAGAAAAATATCAAAAGGATAATAATAAAAAGATTGGCACAGTTGAAGCTAATCCAAATACCGAAATGTATAAAATAGTAGAATACTTAATAGAAAACGGCTAGAAAACAAATTCTAGCTTTTTGCTGTTTTCTACCTTTCAACTACCATATTTTTAAAATAAACTTTGACGTGTGTGAATTCTAATCATCCCTTGAATGAACTAAAAAACTACTTTTTTGTTATTATGAATGAAATAATGATTTTTATGAAAACAGTCCAATCATAAATTGATTGGACCTTTTTTATAATCTTTGATATGATAGATAGGGAGATGATTTTTTTGAACACAAAACATAGATTATTTTATTTCTTATCTGGAATCATTCAAATTATCATAGGAATTTTTTTATTATATATTAGCATTAAATTTACAATTTACATACTTCCCATTCCTATTCAGACTTTTTTAATATTACTTCCTTTCATGATTTGTATTTTTTGTAGTTTTTTAAGTCCACTAGCAAATGGTATTAGTATTATTATAAAATTTTTGTTAGAATATAACAATAATAAGCTTTTTTTCATCGAAGGAAAACTTTATCAAATAGCAAAATTTCCTACATTCCTAAAAATTATTTATCTTGCTTCTTTCTGTTTCTATTGGTTTATGATGATTTTCATTGGTACATATACTACCATAAGGGATGGAAACTATGCATTTCTTTTATTT
Organism: uncultured Muribaculaceae bacterium; assembly: GCA_964470385.1. Taxonomy (GTDB): domain Bacteria; phylum Bacillota_I; class Bacilli_A; order RF39; family UBA660; genus MGBC102946. Next base: position 5,667 of record CAYYCR010000016.1, read on the forward strand.
ATTCTTCCTTTTTTCGTAATCGGAATTATAATGCTCAGGATGATTTTAAAAAATTGGAAACATTAGATTCTTTTTCTATTTCTTTTATGAATACAGATTTTTTCTTTTTTAAATACAATATAAATACATGATTCTTCGTTCTTGTTAGGGCTACATAAAATATTCTTCGTTCTTCTGCATAAGGATAACTTTTATCAATAGATTCTACTTTTTCTAAAATGGAATCTGTTTTTTTATTGGTTGGAAAACCATAAATTCCTTGATTTGCATTTAACAAAATAACTTCATCCGCCCCTAGTCCTTTGGCACTATGTACTGTTAAAAACTCTATCCTTAAATTTGGAAATAAAGGGCAATGAATGATAGAACCACAATATTCTAAAAATGGATACTCTTCTATTTTAAAATCACTATGGTAACGTCCTAACAAAAATACTGTGGAAAACTCTCTTAATTTCGAAATATATTCAAGAATTTCTTTTAACGCTGTGGAAAAAGAACGTTTGTAGGGACAAAGTAATATGGGATGAGATAAATGTTTAGAAGACGATAATTGTTTCTTAATCTGCAAAGGATTTTTCATTACAAATTTTCCTGCCAAATCAATCAACTCTTGACTATTTCGATAAGTGTTTGTGATCTTTAATTGGGTAGAACTTGGAAAATAAGTTTGAAACTTTGTAAACAGTTCTATCTCTGAACCCGAAAAACCAAAAATAGATTGCCAATCATCACCTACTACAATTAAATGAAATCGAAATTTTTCTTTCAAATTACATAACAATAAAAATCGGTCTTGTGAAATATCTTGATATTCATCAACAATTACATAGTGATATGGAAAAGAAATGGTTTTCACTTGCCCACTTGCTTCTAATATCATATCTTCAAAATCAATCCATTTTTCCTGTCTCATTTTTTGCTCATATTCACTTATTACATTTTTAAAAAAAGCAATCCAAAAAGAAGATAAATGTAGTGATTCTAAATTAGGTTTTCCTTTCATTTTATAGTTTTTAATAAAGGTAATTGCGAGCTCTATCAGTTTTGATAAATCCTTTTTTTGTTTATATTTTCTTGCCCAAAAACAAATTTTCCACTTCCATTTTTTTTGTTTCCACATATCCAATATAATTTTTTGAATGATGTCTTTAGAATCGGATTTTATAATTCTTTTATTTTTCTGATTCAATATTTTTAATCCAAGTTTATGAAATGTTAAGATAGAAATGGGAAGACCAAAATCTTTTTGAATTCGTGTTTTTAATTCTTCTGTTGCTTTGTTCGTATAAGAAATCAGTAAAATCTCTTTGGGATTTACTTTCTTTATTTCGACCAAATATTTTACTTTTGCAACCATTGTTGTTGTTTTTCCACTTCCTGCTCCTGCTATTACTAATAAGTCCCCGTCTTTTTTTACCACTTCTTTTTGTTCCTCATCTAATTGGATGTTAGGGTCAACTTCATCAAAGATATGTTCTAAATATTCTTCCATTTTTACCACCAATAAAAGATACTACAAAAAAGGCTTTTCCACCTTAAAATTCGACAAAAAAAGATTCTTTTTTCCACAATAAAAGAGGAAAATATTATTTTTCCTCCGAATCTTGCTTTTCAAAATAATCAATTCGCATACTTTTTCTAACGCGAGACATCACTTCTTTGGCAATTCCTCTAGCATAATTTGTCCCATTCATTAAAATCGCATCTACTTCTTCTATATGTGTCTCATAATAGAATCGTTTTTCCTGAATTGGTTTTAAAAATTCCATCATAACATGAATAAGTTCCTTTTTACAAGCAACACAACCACGACTTCCATTTTTACATTCTTTACATACGGTTTCTAAATTTGGATTTTTAAGTAATTGATGATAATAATATACCATACAAATTTCTGGATTAGCGGGATCATCTTTGCGTATTTTTTTAGGATCTGTAACAGCATTCATTATTTTCTTTTCAATTACCTCTTTGGTATCCGATAAATAAACCGCATTTCCTAAACTCTTCCCCATCTTTTCATTTCCATCTAAGCCTTTTACACGTGCCGTTGTTGTTAACATTGGAACGGGTTCTGTTAATGTTTTTCCATAAATAGTATTAAATTTATGCACAATTTCACGTGTCTGCTCTATTAATGGTAACTGGTCTTCTCCTACTG
>CAYYCR010000016.1:7840-17102 GCA_964470385.1 uncultured Muribaculaceae bacterium
CCATCAAAAGCTGTGATATCAGCTGCTTGACTTACTGGATAACCAACAAACCCATAAGTAACACTTTCTCCACTATTTCCAAACAAAGCTCTTTTTTGTGCAATTTCTGTTTTTACGGTTGGATTTCGATAAAGTCTAGACATTGTTACTAAATTAGAATAAAAAACAGTAAGTTCTGCAATTTCTGGAATCATGGATTGAACAAAAATCGTAGCCTTTTTCGGATCAATACCTAAAGATAACAAGTCAATTGCGACTTCTCTAACATTCAATCTTACTTTTTCTGGATTATCAAAATTATCAGTCAAAGCTTGGACATCAGCAATTTCAAAGAAAGAATGATATTGGTCTTGCAATTTTACCCAGTTTGATACCGCTCCAAAGTAATGTCCTAAATGTAATTTTCCAGTTGGCCTAATTCCTGTTAAAATATTTTTCTTTTCCATATTTCACCTCTATTTTTTGTTATTGTATCATCATTTTTTTATATTGAAAAGGCATTTTCCAAGATTGCTCTAAATTCTTTTCTATTTCTTTGTTTAAGAATTCTAATTGTTCTAATTTTTGTTGTAATTCTTTTAAGAAAGTAGAAGAGACATTTTCCATTTCTAACATTGTAAGATACCTTTGTAATTGATGATAATCATCATACAGTTTTTCTTCCCGAAAATATTTATGGAATAGCCATGGATGATTTTTGATAGATTCAAATAAAGTATGTTTTAAATTGATATAGGCCTGCCAGTTTTGTTCTGCATAATAGCGATCTAATCTGTTTCTATTTTCTTTGGCATAGCTTTCTGTTTCAATCAAAACAATGGGAAGTCCTAATGCTTTTTGAAGTGTTAAGCTGGAAACTTGTAGTTGATCGAAAACAATAATGCCATTGGGTTCTAATTTTTTTCCTTTTAATATACAAGCACTTTTGCCATCATAAGAAACTAAATTCGTAGCATCAAAGGAAAGTAGGCACTTTTTTTCCTGATAATCAAAATAAGTATCCGTTTGTACCTCAGCTTCTACTAATTTTTTGTGACTTCTAACACATTTATCTTGATACTCTTTTACATCCATTGTAATAAAAGAAAATCTTGCTCCTTGTAATGTTAATAATTCTTTTTTAGGACTGATAGAAAATAAGGTATTTTTAAGTCCTAAATCAATATTACTTCTAGAACTTACAATTTCTTTTTCTAAATAATCTCGGATGTTTGGCATACGAGTAAACTCAGGATATAGGATATCTTTTATAATGGTTGCAAATTTAACTTTATAAAATTGTTCTAACAGTTTATATTGCGGAGAATTGCTTGGTGCGATTTTAAAAAAGGCATATTCAAATTCTCTATAGGCCATTCCTAAAAATAATCGACTTATAAAATCCTTTAATTTTCGTATATCATACTCATCTTTTAAAAAGGTCATACATTTTTTTTCTTTTTCTTTACAGAAAAGTTTTAATTCATCAACTGTTTCAATCAATGGCTGGTAATGAAATGGATCTTTTAAATAATCATTTATCATTGGTTGATACTTTTCAAGTTCTTCCACTTTAATTTGTTCAAGTAATTTTTTTAAATTACAAAATTGTTTTCCTAAATCTACAAAGGATGGTTTTATATAAAGAGCACATATAATATTCAAAAATTTATTCCAGCTTTTTGAATCTCCTTGTTCAGCAATATAAGCAAGGTCAATTTCTTCTTCTTGATACAATTGATTCAGTAGTAATATATTTTGATAAGCATAAGAATTTTTATCTAAACATTCATCCAAAAAATTTTTAAAGGCATTTGTAATTCTTTTGGTTCTCAAAATTCGTTGTTTTACTGAATGTTCTAAAAATAATGGTAACCATTTTTGTAAATCATCTATGGTAATTATTTCTGACCATATAAAATTTCGGTAAGAAGCAGATATTGTTCCAATATGAGTATGAAGAAAATAAAGTTTTTCTTTTATTTCTTCATCACGTATTCCACATTGTAGTAATTCTATATCACTATACCGAATATAACTGATTAAAAATGGTAAGTCGTAAGATTTTAATTGTGCTTTGTTAAGCTCTGAAATGGGCAATTCTGTATATGGATATTCTGGATAAGTTGCCATAAATAATCCTAATACCCCATCTAACCCTTTCTTACTAAATTCTTCGATTGTTTGTTCTTTTAGTATATCATCAATTGATACTTTCATTTATCTCACCCCCCTATAATGTGATATTGTTCATTTACGATATGTAGATAAACAGCTGCGATAAACTCTTTTGGAAATACTAAGGCATAACGGCAGTATTCATTGGTTTCTTTTTTGGTAGTGGGGATATTTTTTACTGTATCATATAAAAATCTTAATATAGTAGAAGTTCCTAGTAAACTACCAATTTTTTTTGTTTTTATTTTTTCTTCAATACTTTTAAAGTCAATGGCATCAATTTTGGAAAGTTTCTGTAATGCTTTTTTAGAAAACGGTTTCATTCTATAAATTTTTGTATCATCCATTCGTAAATTTCTTCCAATTAATTCTACTAATTCTCTAAAAAAGGCTTCTTGTTTTTTTCCTGTTGTGTCATTTTTTAATTTGTAAAATAAAGACATTTTTAATAGTCGTTCTAAAATAAGACTAGAATCTGTTTTTAATCTTAATTCTAATTCTGTTCGTAATTTTATTCTATTTTTTTCAAATTCTTTTTTCAATTGATTTTTTTGAAATGTAAAAAGATTTCCTTCTAATTTACCAAAGGCTTTCATGGTATCGTTGTATCCGTAACAAATGGCCTTTTTTGATAAATCTTCTTGAAATACTAAAAAGGATGTAATCTGATTTTTTGGTTCTATTCTAATGATGTCTACTCCTTCTAAATCCACTTTTCTTTTTCGACCAACTGCTTTTAAGTCAACGGCTACTATAGAGGTAGCACCTAATTTAAGGGCTAAATGAAGTGGTAAATTATCAGAGTATCCCCCATCTATATAAGATTCTCCATCTATTTTTTTGATTGGAAAAGCAGGATAGCAAGAGGCCGATGCAATGATATAAAGTGGTACTGTTTCAGGAGTCATTTCTTTTTTTGTAATTTCTAAGGTTTTATGGGATGTTAAATTATATGTGACTGTCCCAAATTCAATAGGGGAACGAAAAAAACGAATGGGATTATATAAATAGTTCACAACGTTCTCAAAACGACTAGTATCCATTCCACCATTTTTTAAAAAGTTTGTTGCATATTTTTGATAAATCTTTGTAGTTCCCATAAGTCCATTAGTATCTTTTGGAAATTTATCTGTAAACAAAGTTTCAAAATTTATATTTTCCCAAAGTTTTAAACATTTATGAAAGTCTTTTTGCACCATCATAACACCATTCAAAGCTCCTACGGAGGTTCCTGTCACGATATCATAATGATAGTGCAAGTCACGTAGTGCTTTCCATACACCTACTTGATATGCACCTCTTGCTCCTCCCCCTGATAATACAACAGCTTTTTTTTCCATAACCGCCTTTTCACCACCTAATTGCATTTATTATAGCACGATTTTTTTTATTTTCAAAACTGTTCTTCCTTTATCTATGGCAATCGCATAAAAAATACAATTGACACAGAAAGTCCAAATAATATAAGGATTTGTTAATATGATACCATTTTTCATTTTTAATCTAATAATCATCAAATTAAATGTTTTCTAAGTATTTATAAAGTACTTTATACTTTATATCAAATTTTTATGCGTCTTATTGTTAAAATTAAAATAATTCAAAAGAAAATGGATCCAGATCATATTTAGGGCTATTTCTATCAAAAAGAAAAACTCGGGTTTTCCCTTATATCATCATGGCTAGCGGATTATTTACCACAGCATTACTTATATTTCTTACCACTTCCGCAATCTCAAATTATCCTTATTTATGATATTATCGATATTCCTTTAATTACAGGTCAAAGTAGCATTCATATTGATAGTATCATCAGTACTATTAATATTACCAATATTTTATAAATGAGAAAATTTTCAACATTCATTTACTATTTTAAATACAAGACTTTAATGAATAAACTATCCTCAAAGCACTTATAAAAATATATATACAAAATATTTCGATTTCATACAACATGAAGAAAATAAAAAAGAGAAAGTGCATTGATATATTCACAAACTTGATTTTTTAGTAATTAATCTGTTAACTATATCTATCAATTTAGGAAAAAAAAGGATGATTTATAAAATCTGGATTGTTTGTATTATATATATTAATCAATTCATTTAAAGAAAAATATTTGACTTCTGATACTTCTTCTAACTGCAATTTAATATCATTGATGTCTACTTCTTTTATAACTAAATAAATATCTGTAAATTTTGATTTATTTTTACTTGGTTTAACTTCTAATATTTTAATAATTTGATTATTACAAATGTCAATACCAATTTCTTCTTTCGTTTCTCTAACTATAGCTTCCAAACTACTTTCTCCTGCTTGTATATGGCCCCACCCACAGTTAAATCCCATCGATTAGGAGCGGTTTCTTTATTCATTGATCTTCTTTGAACAAGAATTTTTTTCAACTTAGGGTTATATATCCACAAGAATACTATTCTATAATAATCTTTTTTTTCTTTACTTCTTCTCTTGATTTTATTATGCCTGTTATATCCCCTAACTCATCTAATACATCTATATATTCAGTTTTTTTAACATTATTCATCCTAATCCTTCATTTTATAATTTCTAATTGAACCAATCAAATTTATAATCTTCAAAGTAATTTGTTCTATCAAATATTTTACCAAATTTATCAAAAATAAAGTCCATTCTATCATTATCATTATTATTAATGGCCTCTTTCACTTTAAGAAGAAATTCATAATAAATTGTAAATGCTATTTCTTTATGGAAATCTTCTGGTATATTATTATCAAATAATCCTTTGAAAATACCTCTATATATAGCCTGTTCATTTAATTTATTATCTCCATCCCAAGTCCACCAACAAATACCTCTAAAATCCAATGCCCTAAAACTTATTTTTCCACCATCAATGTCAATAAAATAAGGTTCGTCATTACAGACTATGATATTGTTTAAATTAATATCTTTATGAATAAAAGATGGGCTAGTTTTATATAAATATTCTTTCAAATAATTGAAGTTATTCATCACCCTACCAATGTCAATAGATTCATATTTCTTTACTGTATAAAGTTTTTTTATTAATATTTCAAATTCCTTATTACATTTTTTAATTAATTCTTCCTTATTACCAATTATATTTTTGAACTTCGATAAATGATTCCCTACTCTTTTTCCAATTATTTCAAGTTCTTCTGAGTTCAATTCTTTGGTTAATTCTTTAAGTGTTTTTCCATCAATATATTCATAAATGACATAAGTTTTATCATATATTTCTAAATAGTCTTTTTGAATCACTTTAGCTGTTGAAATTCCTAATTTATTATAGATACTTTCAATATAATCTAAATCATCTATTCTGTTATGCATATATATTTTAGTAAAGTAAGTTTTATCTTCCTTTTCACAAATATATCTTAGTGCTTTTGAATGTCCTCTTAAATCTTGAATAATAGAAGTACATTCTTTAAAAAAAGGTACACTATCTATTAAAATATCTTCATTAGTAATAAATTTTAACTTACTTATAGTATTATCTCCAATAATTTCATTCGCTAAAACAACTAGATTATTAAATAAACTTATTTGTCCTTTATGATGTACATCAATCCCATATAACACCTTAATATTATAATTAGAAGCAATTTCCCAGAATTCTCTACATGGATATTTAATATTAGTTAATCTTTCTCTTTGAGTTTCGATAGAATCGTTATTTAATATTTTGTCTTTATAGTATGTATCATTAAATATTTTTGCTAAGTTAATTTCAAGCGGAATATAATATTTTTCTGCAATCTGACATATTTTATGTGCGACTTCTGCCTCATTTTCTCCAAATATATCTTTTCCTAACATATAAATATCAGGATGAGCAATTATATCTGGGATTCCTAATTTGACAGATTCTTCAATATAATTCACATAAGTTAGTAGTTCTTCCCTATCAAAATTGCTTCGATTTCTAAAACACTTTAAATTACCATTTTTGTCATATATAAAGTGTTGTCCTAAAATTAACTTGTCTGTTTCTTTCTTTAACTCTTTAAGATTTTCTTCTTCTCCTGGTAAATACTCCACTTCAAATCCACTTTCAATAATAATTTGATTTACATACTTTTCTTTTAATTTTTGGATATTAGTCAAATATTCATTTTTTTCGTTATATAACATTCTAATATTGTCTCTCGTATCTATTGCTGTTTTTTCTGGACAATGATCAGTAAAAGTAATTTTTTTAAATCCCATTTTTATATATTCTTTTATGTATTCTTCATCTTCTATTAAGTCAGCATGTCCACATCTAAATGTATGTGTATGAAAATTAAAATTCTGCATTTTTTCACCCCATCTTCAGATTCGTTATACCAAATTTTTAAAACAATTTATTTATTCATGCTATACCTGATTTCACTAATTCCTATAAAAATTTGTCCTCATTTTCTTGCCAATAACTTTAAAAGAGATAAACTCTTTTCTAATTTATTTTATCACAAATTTTCTTTTATTTCAGGAAATAAATCATATAGATTATACCCTAATAAACTATCAAAATATCTTTTTAATTTTACAGTTTCTATCACATGATATTGTGTTGTTTCATATGCTCCCTTTCTTGTGATAAGATCAACCATTCTTTTATCTATAGTTAATATACCATCTTGAGTACACATTAAATCACATAGATTAATAATTTTTTCCTCTAATGTATAATTATGATTTTTAATAAATTCGTCTAAAAATGGATTATCTTTTGGGTTAGGTCCTTTACCCGCTGTACATTTTATATCATTATTCAAATATGAATGTGTTAAACAAACATTACAATATTTTTCATCAAATCCTTTTTCCTTTAAATAGTTATAACCTCTCATAATATGACCATGTGATTCTCCAGTATATTTTCCTATATCATGAATATAGCCAAGTGTCTTAGTTAACTCAACATCAATGTCATACCCTTTATCTTTTAAGGCAGTGGCAATTATTGAAGCACTATCTCCCACGAACATTGAATGTTTAATCCAATGTTTATCTTCAACATTTTTTTCACACTCTTGTATCATATTTAATGCTTCCCAACTTGTCAACCACCCTGCACTAAAGTACAGGGCTTGTTAGAGTGCTGAAAGCACGTTATGAGAGTAAACTCTATCTTATTATTTTAAAATTTTCTTCGTCTTCATCCTGCTGATTTTCTATATACTCTTTTATCATCTCTCTCGTTACTGTCCCTACACTTCTACAAAAATATCCTGTTCCCCATAAATGTTGCCCCCAATATCTTTTTTTTAATTCTTTATATTCCATTTGCAATGTTCTTGATGTTTTTCCTTTTAATTGTTGTACTATTTTTGACACTGATAGGCTTGGTGGACAACTTAATAGCAAATGCACATGTTCTTTTCCTATTGCTCCCTTTATTATTGTTACATTCATACTATTGCAACATTGTCTTATTAACACTCTTGCTCTTTCTGCTATTTTTCCCTCCAATACCTTATATCTATACTTCGTTGTCCATACTATATGGTATTCTATGTCATATTGGACATGTGCTTCTTTTCTCATTTTCCCTCGCCTCTCTTGATGTCGTATTATACAACAATTAAAAGCAGAGGGCAATGAATTACCTCTTAATTCTTAAGAATTCACGTGCTTAAGCACGTAGCCTGAACTTATTTTCAATATGGTCAAATTCATTTAACTCTTACCTCCCATTTTAATAAAAAGTCTTGATATATTTTATTTCTATATAAATCATTAACAAAAATAACTTCATGTCTATTACTTGTTTGTTCATATAAACTATTACCTAAAACCTTAGAACAACTTATTTTTTCAAACTTAAACCATTCTGAATTTATTTCATAAACCATCGCACTTAAATCCCAAAGTGTTTTGCTAAAACCAACTTCATCATTTGGTTCTTTAATAAAACTTTTCTTACATTTAATCAATATATCCTTTCAAATATGTATTTAAATTTGTTAGCTCTTTTAAATAAAGCTCTAATTCATATATCGTAGTTGATAAATTTGATACAACATTTCTACATGATATCACAACCAATTCAATTTTTGAATCAAAGACGGTTTGGACTGCTTTTATATCTTATTTAAAATTAAATTCACTATTATCTTTAGTTAAGATTTCCACCTAACCATACAACTTTTATTTTATTAACTATTTCTGGTGCTTTTTCAATTGCTAAAGCAACATTATCTATAGTACCAATGCTAAAATAGTAATTTTATCGTTCCTATTTGCAATCTCTATAATCTTTTCGACAGCTTTACTTGTTTCTTTACTATCTTTAAAATATTTTGTTACACCTCTGTAAACAATATCTTTATATTCCAATTTATTAAGCATATCTAATATTTTTAAAGTAGCTTCATAGCTTTTCTCAGTACCCTCTTCAATAGTTGGCATAACCACTTTTAGAAAAAGGAGCTATAGTAATTGCTTCTAATTCAAAAATATCTAATGATTTTATCAAATATGTTAAAGCAAATTGGTCATCTATTTCATTGAACAAATCTGTATCAGGCATTACTTTCTTTTTCATTTTTTATCATCCAATATATTTCTTTCCAGTTGTGAACCCTTGGTATATTCGCTTTCTTATTATATGGGGTATCCATTATAAATGTTTTTATTCCTCTATTAATACAGTTTGTACACATACTTATTGAATCATCAATCATGATATCTATTTGCTTTTTTACACATATATTTGCTTTACTTTTTTTATCATAAGCATCTGCAAATAATAATTCATCATAATAAACATTAAATTTATCTAGCCAATCCTTTGTCATGTTTATCGGATTGGAATATTCTCCATTATCTCTACCTGTTATAATATAAATTAAATTACCATCTGACTTTATTTTATCTATATATTCTTTAGCACCGTCTATAATATTTAATTTTTTTGCTATTCGTTCAATATTATTTTTGTAGAATGAAACTTCTTCTTCAACTGACCAATCAAACATTTTTCTTATATAAACATCCTTATTTATGATTCCATTATTTCTTAAAGTCTTATCATGTTCAATGTATTCATTCAATAGTGTTTCATTAAAATTTGATATTACATTATCTATATCTATTCCTATTT
>CAYYCR010000017.1:0-4965 GCA_964470385.1 uncultured Muribaculaceae bacterium
CCTTTTATTTGTTACAATTAAATTTAAAGAAAACTATTGCTCAAATATTCTTTTTTTATTATAATAATAATGGTGATAATATGGAATACAAAGTTACAACTCGTAATGAGAATGAGACAATTGAGTTAGCACAAAATTTTGAATCTGAAAAATTTCCAAATATGATTATTTGTTTAGATGGTGAATTAGGAAGTGGAAAAACTATTTTTACCAAAGGCATAGCTAATGCTTTGGGAATTACTCAAAATATAACATCACCAACATTTACAATTATTAAAGAATATGAAGGTGAATTGCCACTATTTCATATGGATGTGTATCGGTTAGATGGAAATGTTGATGGAATTGGAATTGAAGAATATTTTCATAAAGGTGGAGTAGTTGTTATTGAATGGGCAGAAACTATAAAAAATATATTGCCAAAAGAACGTTTAGATATTAAATTTAAGATAGTAGATGAAAATAAAAGAATATTAATATTAAAACCATATGGAAAAATTTATGAAGATTTATGTGAGGCGGTTTTATGAGATATTTAGTAATTAATACAGCAATTTCGGTTTCTAATGTTGTATTAATTGAAAATAATAAAATTGTTTCTTCTAGTAGTGAAATAAATTCAAATGATTTGGCATCTAAAATTTTTTTTATGATAGATGAAGTATTTCAGAAAGCAAATATTAAAGCTAAGGATTTAAATAAAATATTTGTTATTAGCGGACCAGGATCTTTTACAGGGATTCGAATTGGTGTTACAGTTGCAAAAACCATGGCTTGGGCATTGAACATTGAACTAATACCCCTTTCATCTTTAGAATTATTAGCAACTACTGATACTGATAGAAATAATGTTATTTCAATCATTGATGCTAGACGAGGGTATGTGTATGCCGGATGCTATGGTAAAGATTTAAATCAAAAATTACCAGATCAATATATAAAATTAGAAAAATTATTGGAAAAGTATCCTCCTACATCAGATAATATTTATATTGGTTACGATAAATTTTTAGAAATAGATATAATTGCTCCTAGCTTAGATTTTATAAAAATTATAAAAAAACATGAAAATGATATAGTTACGAATTCTCATTTTGTTAATCCCGTTTATTTAAAATTAACAGAAGCAGAAGAAAAATATAATCAAGATGTGTGTTAGAAAGGCTACAATAAATGATTTAGAAATCATAAATTGTTTTTTTATAGAAATGGGAATGACAATACTGGAAAAGCAGGATTTTTATCAAACTTATCGGAATATTTGCTTAATAGAAGTTGAAAATCAGGTTATTTCATTTATCTGTTTTTTAGTATTACTGGATGAAATAGATTTAGAAGCATTATATGTTAAACCAAAATTTCGTAGAAATGGATATGGATTAAAGTTGCTTCAAAAGATGTTTGGTGATGCTAGAAAACTAAATTGTAGAAGAGTGTTTTTGGAAGTTAGAGAATCGAATAAAGCTGCAAGAAAACTATATATAGAAAATGGCTTTATTGAGGTCATGCGTAGAAGAAAATACTATGGAATTGAAGATGGAATTGTTATGAAAAAGGAATTTAGGTGATTTTGTGAAAGATGTATATATATTAGCATTTGAGACAAGCTGTGATGAAACAAGTGTATCAATTATAAAAAATGGTTGTGAAGATATTGCTACGGTTGTATCATCACAGATAGATATTCATACTCTCTATGGTGGAGTGGTGCCTGAAATTGCAAGTAGAAATCATATTGAGAATATTACATTAGTGATTGAAGAGGCTTTATTGAATGCTAATATGAAGATAGAAGAAATTGATGCAATTGCTGTAACTTATGGGCCAGGATTGGTTGGTTCTTTATTAATAGGTGTTCAAGCCGCTAAAACATTAGCATATATTTATGACAAACCTTTGATTCCAGTACATCATATAGCAGGACATATCTACGCCAATAATTTGGTTAAACCACTGAAATTTCCTCTTATCGCATTAGTTGTAAGTGGCGGTCATACAGAATTAATATATATGAAAGAAAATTATTCATTTGAAAAAATTGGTGGTACCTTAGATGATGCCGTGGGTGAGGCTTATGATAAAGTAGCACGTGTTATTGGACTTTCATATCCTGGAGGACCCTTAATAGATCAATATGCTCATAACGGAAAAGATAGTTATAATTTACCGATTCCAAAAAATGATAATAGCTATGATTTTAGTTTTAGTGGTCTTAAAAGTGCTGTTATAAATCTTGTACATAAGGAGCAACAAAAAGGCAATAAAATTATACCAGAAAATTTGGCTACATCTTTTCAAAATCGAGTTGTAGACATTTTAACTAAAAAAACAATGATGGCTTTAAAAGAATATCATGTGAATAATTTAATTGTTGCAGGTGGTGTTTCAGCTAATAGAGGATTAAGAGAAAAATTAGAAGAACTATGTCAAATAGAGAATATAGAATTAATTTTACCAGATCTTAGATATTGCACTGATAATGCGGCTATGATAGGTGCTGCAGGTTATTATGCATATCTGCTTGGAAAAAGAGCAGGTTTAGAATTGAATGCTAAGGCAAATGATACATTGAAATAGAAAGGGATGATTATATGAAATGTATTATATTATGTGCAGGATATGCAACTAGATTATACCCTTTAACAGAAAAGTTTCCAAAAGCATTATTAGAAATCAAAGAGGGAAAGCCACTGTTAAATTATACAATAGAGGCGATTAATAAAGTAAAGGAAATTGATGAAATTTTTTTAGTTACTAATGAATGTTTTTATGATTGTTTTCAAAAATGGCAAATTAATTTGAATAATAGTAAGCCGATAACGATTATTAATGATCATACTACAAATAATGATGATAGATTGGGAGCAATAGGTGATATACAATATACAATAAATTATAAGAATATTTTAGATGATATTATGATTGTATTAGGGGATAACCTATTTGATTTTGATTTAAAATCTTTTGTTGAATTCTATCAATGTAAAAAATCACCAATAGTAGGTGGACAATATGAAGATGATAAAAATTTATTGACTAGGTTAGGAGTAATAGAAACGAACAATAATTGTGAAATAGTTCATTTTGAAGAGAAACCTGCTAATCCAAAGGGAAATATAAAGTCTTTAGGATTATATTTATATCCTAAAGAGGTTATTGCAATTTTAAAGCAATATTTAGAAGAAGGAAATAAACCAGATGCTCCAGGATATTTTCTTAGTTATCTCTATCAAAAAGAGCCAGTTTATGTATTTCCTTTTGAAGGAAATTGGTTTGATGTAGGCACTCATGAAGCTTTAAAAGAAGTAAGAGAACTATATCGAAATAAATAATAGTATTTGGTATAAATGGTGCATAATAGATACGAATCGGAATCCAATAAAAATAAAGTTTTTGATTAAGTGAGCTTATTTTATAATAACTATTTTAGTTCATATTATATTGAATTATAAAATTAATATATTATTATAAATATAATTTATAGTTTTAATTTGATTTGTAATAATTTGATGTAAATTAAAATTATATGGAGCAAAAAATTATTGAATTTACTAAATTTTTAAGATGAAAACTAATAAAAAAACCTCAATGAAATTTATATGGGGTTTTTTATTTTAACGTATATATATAAAGATTTACGCTCCTTGTCTGCCTAGATATTCAATTACTATTGTGACTAAAGAATTGCTGAAGTATGAATTAGAATTTATATTTTTTAAATCAGGAGAATCTAAGTAGATGTGTCTATTTCCTAAATTCACAAGTTCATATACATTGGCAACGTTGGTGACTGCAATGATACCTTGCCCAACTAATTGCATTGCAGTTTCATTGACAATCCATTGACTAGTACCAATATAAACATTATCTGTATTAACTAATTTAAAACCTAATGATATAAAATCTGTTGCTGGATCGAATGTAGAATTAGAAGCATACATGGCATATGCAGATACTGTAAATGTTACTCTATAATATCCAGGAAGATTAAATTGAATTGTATCATCATTAGTATCTAATGTTATTAATCCACTGATATCTAGTTCTTGTCTATCAATTGGTAATCTTTCATCAGGTCCAATGGCAATTCCATTAGCAGAAGTTCCATCATTAAATGTTGCAAGGTACGCTGCACGTGCAATACTTGTTCCAGCAGGACCAGTAGGCCCCGTAGGTCCTTGAGGTAGAACAAAATTTAGTAAATATTTTGCATCATTTTGCTTCATTATATTGCTCCTCTCTTTTTAATTAATGACTGGAGTGATTGTGACTTTTGCATCAGTACCAGGAGCTCCAGTGGTTACAGTTCCAATAGTTAAGGTTGGAGTTGCTCCCGTAGGTCCAGTGGGTCCAGTAGCACCATCTAATCCATTAGCCCCAGTAGGACCTGTAGGTCCAGTAGCACCATCTAGCCCATTAGCTCCCGTAGGACCTGTAGGTCCAGTAGCACCATCTAGCCCATTAGCTCCCGTAGGACCTGTAGGCCCAGTAGCACCATCTAATCCATTAGCTCCCGTAGGACCTGTAGGCCCAGTAGCACCATCTAATCCATCTAGCCCAGTAGGTCCAGTAGGCCCCGCTGGTATTATAAAATCTAATTGGTAATTTGTTTGGTTAACATCCATTTTTTATCATCCTTTCATAAAATATTTTATTAAGCTTTTGTAATTGTTACAGAAGCTTTAGTTCCGGGATCTCCAGTTGTAACAGTACCTATTGAAAAATTTGGAGAAATTCCAGCGATGCCTTCAGGTCCAGCAGGTCCAGTAGCCCCAGTAGGTCCAGTAGCCCCAGTAGGTCCAGTAGCTCCAGTAGGTCCAGTGGCTCCCGTAGGTCCAGTGGCTCCCGTAGGTCCAGTGGCTCCAGTAAGTCCAGTAGCTCCAGTAGGTCCAGTAGAGCCAGTAGCTCCAGTAGCCCCAGTAGCTCCAGTGGCTCCCGTAGGTCCAGTGGCTCCCGTAGGTCCAG
>CAYYCR010000017.1:5065-17084 GCA_964470385.1 uncultured Muribaculaceae bacterium
CCAGTAGGTCCAGTAGCTCCAGTAGGTCCAGTAGCCCCAGTAGGCCCCGTAGGTCCAGTAGCCCCAGTAGGTCCAGTGGCTCCAGTAAGTCCAGCAGGACCAGTAGGTCCAGTGGCTCCAGTAGGTCCAGTAGGCCCAGGGATACCATTAATATCTATAGGTAGAAAGCAACAATCTGGTTTAAATTGTTTATCATGTTGAATTTTTTTAATTGCTTTTTCACAATTCTTTTTATTACAGTTTTTCATATATCCTCCTTTCAATATATAATATGTAGTTTTTTTGATGTTGATTGAACAGTTGTCATGCTAATATCATAAATTAAAAAAATAAATATACGAAAAGACTACTTATAGTAAAGGAATAAAACTATTCAGTAGTCTTTTATTATCACTATAATATAATTTTATAAAACTCTTATTTATTTAGTAAATGTTCTATATAAGAAATAAAGTAATACATGATTGCTGCAACAATGCAAAGAATTAAAACACCACTGATTACTAAATTTAAGTTGAATACTTGTGAACCATACATGATTAGGTAGCCAATTCCAGCTTTTGATACTAAAAACTCTCCCATAATTACTCCAATTAACGACATACTAATATTAATTTTTAAAGTACTAATAAGATCCTTAATACTATTTGGAAGTATCAATTTGGTGTATATTTGCCATTTATTTGCATGTAGAGAATACATTAAACGTATTTTATTGTTATCAGTATTTATAAAGCTTTGATAGATATTGATAATTGTAATGATGAGAGATATTAGTAAAGCCATAAAAATAATGGAACGAATTCCAGCACCACACCAAATAATAATAATAGGTCCAAGGGCTACTTTTGGAAGACTATTTAAAATTGTTAAATATGGATCAGAAACTTTGGCAACAAATGGGAACCACCACAATATGGTAGCAATGATAATGCCAAGAACAGTACCTAATCCAAAACTAATTAGGGTTTCATATACTGTGACCCAAATATGTTTATATAAATCACCATTACGGTGTAACCCAATAATTGTGGATAGCATTTGTTTTGGACTAGAAAAAATAAAAGTATTAATGATATGATAATTTGCCAGAATTTGCCATATTACAAAAAATAGTAAAAGGATAAAGATTTGTGTAAATCGAATCCAAAATTGTCTTTTTTTTATCTTTTTTTGATATAATATGTGTTCTTCGCTAAACATGAAAATCAATCTCTTTCCATATCTCATCGTAATATTGTGCAAATTCTTTTGCTTTTCTATTTTCAATTGGTGTTGATTTGTTAGATAATTTAATATCAAATATTTTTTTTATTTTGCTTGGACGCTCTGATAAAACAATTACCTTATCAGCCATACTAATAGCCTCAGCTAAGTCATGAGTAACCATAATTGCACTTTTCTTTTCTTGTTTAATAATTTTATAAACGTCATCAGAAACAGCCAACCTAGATTGATAATCCAAAGCAGAAAAAGGTTCATCTAAAAGTAAGATATCTGGATTGGTTGCTAATGTTCTAATTAAAGCTACTCTCTGCCTCATTCCCCCAGATAAATGATTTGGATAGCTATAAATAAAATCTTTTAATCCATAAGTAGAAAGTAAATCAATAACTTTTTGTTTGGTATCATTATTTAGATTATGGTTAATTTCTAATCCTAATAAACAATTGTCTAAAATATTTCTAAAAGGAAATAAACTATCCTGTTGTAACATATAACCTATTTTACAATCCTCCATCATTTGAATATCTCCATCTGATTTATTTTCTAATCCACAAAGAATAGATAAAATAGTAGATTTTCCACAACCGCTAGGTCCTACAATTGCAATAAATTCTCCATTTGACAAAGAATAAGAAAAGTTTTCCACAGCTAAGATTTCTGAATTCTTAGTATGATAACTTTTCCTTAAATTTTTAATTTCTAAAATTTTATTCATGATTCGAAAATTTCGTTGTTACTAATTTGTCATATGGAGCACTTTCTGTTAATTCACCAGCACTTTTTACAATTTCTTCAATATGTTCATAATCTTTTTCAGTAATTTCAGTTGTTTTAAACCAAGAATCGTTATCACGATATCTTTTTACAATTTTAACTAAATCATTCATAGAAGTATCTGGAAAATAACTAGTGATGACTTTTGCAACATCTTCGTCGCTATGAGTATCTACATAATCAATACCTCTTTGAATCGCTTTTGTAAAACCTTTTATTTCCTTTTCGTGATTATCAATATAGCTTTTTTTAGCATTATAAGCAGTATATGGAACAACTCCACCTAATTCACCAATCGATGCGACTACATAGCCGTAACCTTGCTGTTCAATTTGAAGAGCCTGTGGTTCAAATAAGGTAACAAAATCGCCATTTCCGCCAATAAATGCTCCTCCCATGGAAGCAAATGCAATACTGGTATCGATATCTACATCCTTTTTAGGATCAATATTATTTTGTTTTAATGCCCATTCAAAAGTCATTTCTGGCATTCCACCTTTTCTTCCACCAATTACAGTTTTTCCCTTTAAATCCTCTAAAGAAAAATTTTCATATTTTTCTCTTGAAACAAGAAAGCTTCCATCTCTTTTTGTTAATGCGGCAAAATTCACTAGATAATCTTTTTCCCCTTGATTATAAATATAGATAGTTGCTTCACTACCGCAGAAACCGATTTCAACATCACCAGATAAAACAGCAGCTGTAACCTTATCAGCACCAGGAACAAGCAACAATTCTACATCTAATCCTTCGTCCTTAAAATAACCAAGTGAATGTGCAACATACTGAGGTGCATAGAATATACTATGTGTGACTTCTGCAACTTTCAATTTTGTTAAATCATTTTTCTTATCTCTGAAGAAATATAAGCATGATAATCCAACAATAATGATAAGTGCAATAAGTGGTAAAATAAACTTTTTCAAATAAATTCCCCTTTCTTTCATTGATAGTATATTCCAAAAACTTTATCGTGTGATATTAAAGTAGCCTAGCTAACAACAAACTATACAAAATTACGATGAAATACTTTGCTCCAAAAGTATTTTTATGTTATGATTGTATTGGTGAAGCATATGGATATAGAAATATTAAACGACAAACAAAAAGAAGCAGTTACAACTACAGAAGGACCACTTCTTGTTTTAGCAGGAGCAGGAAGTGGGAAAACGAAAGTATTAACAACAAGAATAGCATATTTAGTACAAAAACAAGGTATTTCTCCTTATCATATTTTAGCCATCACTTTTACGAACAAAGCTGCTAAGGAGATGAAAGAAAGAGTAATCAACATTTTAGGTCCAACAGCTTATCAAATTCAAATTTCAACTTTTCATTCCTTAGGACTTCTAATTATGAGAGAAAATTATGAAAAATTAAAATACGAATCCAATTTTACTATTATTGATAGTGATGATTCCCTTACAGTAATCAAAAAAATAGTAAAAGATTTGAACCTTGATCCTAAAGAATATAACCCTAGAGCAATAAAAAATAAAATCAGTGGAGCGAAAAATGAATTAATGACAGCAGAAGAATATAGTAAATTTGCAAACACTGACTTTGAAGAAAAAGTAGTGGAAGTATATCATAGATACGAGCAAAAATTAAAGATTAATAATTCTCTTGACTTCGACGATTTACTAATGCTTCCAATTTATTTATTTAAAAGCCATCCAGAAGTTTTAAAAAAATATCAAGAGCGGTTTCAATATATTTTGGTAGATGAATATCAAGATACCAATGAAGCCCAGTATATTATGATAAAAATGCTTAGCGCAAAATACAAAAATATTTGTGTTGTTGGTGATAATGATCAAAGTATTTATAGCTTTCGAGGAGCCAATTATAAAAATATTTTAAACTTTGAAAAGGACTATCCAAATGCTACGACGATTTTACTAGAAGAAAACTATCGTTCAACGGGAACGATTTTAAAAGCAGCCAACGATGTGATTCGAAATAATAAAGATAGAAAAGAAAAAAATTTATGGACCAGAAATGAAGAGGGAGTTAAAATCACTTATCAACGTAGCTTTGATGAAAAAGATGAAGCCTATTATGTCATGACAGAAATTAAAGAACTAATCAAGAAAGGTGTACCAGAAAACGAGATTGCTGTTTTATATCGGACCAATGCTCAATCAAGAAATATGGAAGAAGCATTATTACGCGAGGGAATTCCTTATCGAGTTGTAGGTAGTTTTTATTTCTATAATAGAAAAGAAATTAAAGACTTGATTTGTTATTTAAAATTATTATACAACCAACATGATGATATTAGTTTACTACGTGTTATCAATGTTCCAAAACGAGGAATTGGATTAAAAACAACGGAAACATTAACCCGAAAGGCAATGCAAGAAAATACGAGTTTGTATCATGCGATAAGTTCAGGAAAAGAATTGCAGTTTAAAAAGATAATCGAACACTTAAGGGAAAAAGCAGAAAACTGTTCATTAACGGAACTTGTTGAACTAATATTAAATGAAACAGGTATGAGACAAGAATTGATGAATGAAGATACCATTGAAGCAGAAGTGAGATTGGAAAACTTAGAAGAATTTAAGTCTATTACCAAGCATTTTGAGGAACGAAATGGGATTGTATCATTAGAAGAATTTTTAATGGAAATCAGCCTAGTGTCAGATATAGAAGAACATAAAGATAATAATCATGTAGTTACTTTAATGACTGTTCATAGTGCCAAAGGATTAGAATTTGATTATGTATTTTTAATTGGAATGGAAGAATCCATTTTTCCACATAACAATTCTTTATTCGATCGACAAGGATTAGAAGAGGAACGTAGGCTTTGCTATGTTGCAATTACAAGAGCAAGGAAAGAATTACAATTAGTAAATGCTAAAAGAAGAACTTTGTATGGAATGGATAGTATGAACCCTCAAAGTCGATTTATAGATGAAATCGAAGAGGATTTACTTTTAAGAAATCAAGAGGATATGAATTTTAATGATACCATAACCATAGAAGAGTCGATTGATGATAGTATTGAGTATGAAGTAGGAGATAAAGTCCATCATAGTATATTTGGAACAGGGGTAGTATTAGGAGTAGAAAGTAAAATTTTAATGGTTGCATTTCCGCATCCGCATGGAATAAAAAAGGTATTAAAAGGTCATAAAAGTTTAAGAAAGGTATAGGTGACAGGTATGATATTAAGTTTTTTAGATACGTTACAGGAATGGATTGAGCCATTTCGTGAATTTGTGTATAAACATCATAATAATCCTCTTCTTTGGTTAGGATTTTTTGGAATTGGTTTGGCTCTATTTTTTATAGGATATTCAGGTTTACATAAGGAGAATTAAATATGAAGAGAATTAGAAAAGCAATTATTCCAGTAGCAGGAATGGGAACACGTTTTTTACCAGCAACAAAATCAGTGGCGAAAGAAATGCTTCCGATTGTGGATAAACCAACCATAGGGTATATTGTAGAAGAAGCAGTTGCAAGTGGAATTGAGGAAATTTTGTTTATTACAAGTCCTTATAAAAAAAATATAGAAGATTATTTTGATAGAAGTTTTGAGTTAGAAAAAAGACTTGAAAAAAGTGGGAAAATAAAAGAGTTAGAAATTGTTAAAAATATTTCTACTTTAGCACGTTTTTATTATCTTCGTCAGGGAGAACCTTTAGGAACTGGTCATGCGATATTACTTGCAAAAGAATTTGTAGGTGATGAACCTTTCGCTATTTTATATGGAGATGATATTATTGATGCTGAGGAACCATGTTTAAAACAGATGATGAAAGTTTATGAAAAGTATGATTGTAATGTATTATGTGCTGAAGAGTTAGAAGATTATTTAGTACCACAAAAAGGGATTATTGAATACAAAGATATGGAAACAGGAAAAGTGAAAGGGTTAGTTGAAAAACCAGCTTTAGAACAGGCACCTAGCAAACATGGAACTTTAGGAAGATATATTTTAAAACCAGATATTTTTGATGAATTAGAGCATATTCCTTTGGTAAATGGGGAATATTTACTGACGGATGCTATGTTATCATTAATGAAAAAACAAGATTTTTATGCTTGTAAATTAAAAGGTCACTATTATGATGTTGGAAATCAAATTGGGTATATCAAAGCAAATGTGGAATTCGCACTCAAACGTGAAGAGTTAAGAGATACAATAGAAAAATATATTAAAGAATTGCAACTAAAATAGTCTTAGAAAACTAGGGCTTTTTTCATTGTTTTAATTTATTTGGTAACAAAAATATGTTAGGTATTAGGAAGTTAGCCTAATATATCAATTTATCTTAATCATTTTATTGGTGAGTGTAAAGAAAAGTATGATATAATGAATAGGAATATAAAAGGTAGGTAGGAAAAATGGAAAAGGTAATAAATGGTAAACTTGGTAGTAATATAAAAAATAAAGCATTTACGTTAATAGAGTTGCTAGCAGTAATTGTAATTTTAGCTGTAATAGCACTTATAGCCACTCCAATAATTTTAAGTATATTAACGAAAGTAAGAAAGAGTGCTTTTCAGGATAGTGCGTATGGAATTATGGAAGCAGCGAAAAGTTATTTTGCAGAGACTATATTGGAAGAAAATAATCCAGTAGACCAAGTGTTTTCCTTTGAAGACGGAGCTACTAATGGATTATCTTATAATGGAAGTAAACCAAAAGGTGGTATTTTAACACTCAGCAAAAGTGGAGAAATAGCTCTAGCCATTCATAATAACGAATGGTGTGCGATAAAAAGTAAAACTGATACCAATGTAAGATTAATCAAATATGAAAAAGATAAATGTAAAATACCAGATGGAAGTGATATTCCACTAATTGCAGTAAAAGATACAAAAGATGAAAACATAGAAAAGGGACTTGATAAATCGATATTGGAATATTTTAATGTGGTATCGGGGAGTGTTACTTGTATTGATACCTCAAATGAAAATGTAGAAGTAACCAATACAAATAGCTTAGATAGTGGTACTCATGAAATAAAATGTACAGTAACAGAAAACGGAAATACAGTATCATCAAATAAGACAATTGTAGTGAAATCATCAGGTAAAGCATTAACAGAAGAAAAAATGACAGCAGAAGTAGGAGAAAATGGTTCCATTAGAAAAGATAATTTAGGAAATCCAAGATATGCAGGAAGCAATCCAAATAACTATGTATGTTTTGGAACTGGAAGTGAAACCTGTGACGAAGAACATTTATATCGAATTATAGGTGTGATAGACGGAAAAATGAAGATAATTAAAAATAGTTTCTATAGTACAAGTATAGCATGGGATACAAGTAATAGTAATAATTGGGATAGACCAGCAACGTTAAAAACCGAATTAAATGGTGCAAACTTTTATAGTAATATAGATTATATTGATGAAACAAGTAGAAGTTATATAGCAAATGGTACATGGTATACTGGAGGAGTAAAAAATAATAGAACATTAGCGGATTTTGAAGATGCAGAAAGAAGTGCGTCATCATTAGGCTATATTGGACTAATGAGTGTAACAGATTATGGATATGCATCAAATAATTTGAATTGTGAAAGAACAACAAATTTAAATGCAAGTAATAATAATGCATGTATCAGTAATAATTATTTATTTAATAGCAGTACACCTCAATGGACAATTACGCTGTATAGCGACAACACGGAGATTGTGTGGCGTGTGAGCCTGGGGGGAAATGTCAACTCCACCTTTGCACACACTACCAACGGTGTTCGTCCCTCTCTTTTCCTAAAGTCAGAAGTAAAAATAACATCAGGAAAAGGAACTGAAACAGAACCCTATCGTTTATCAATGTAAAATTTGTTGTTCAAGAAGTATAATACCTTTAGAGAATTTAGTATTATAGAAAAAATTATTAAATAATAAATAAATGTATGTTGAATATGAGAAAGTCAATTGATTTTTGATAAATAAGAAAGAATAAAGAATGATATGAGGTGAAAAATATGATACAGGAACATATAGATGAACTGATTGAAATTTTGAATAAAGCAAGCTATGAATATTATACATTAGATAAACCAACCATTACTGACCAAGAATATGACAATTATATTAGAGAATTAAAAAAACTAGAAGAACAATATCCGGAATTTAAACGTCCAAATTCACCAACAACTAGAGTAGGTGGCGAAGTGATAGACGGATTTGACAAAGTAACTCATGAAGTACCAATGTTATCCCTTAGTAATGTATTTAATGAAAGTGAAATAATTGCTTTTGATGAACGAATTAGAAAAGAAATCTCTAATCCTAAATATGTTTGTGAACTTAAAATAGACGGCCTTTCAGTATCATTACTTTATAAAGATGGAAAACTAGTAAGAGGAGCTACAAGAGGAGACGGTGTAACAGGAGAAGACATTACCCATAATGTAAAAACAATTAAAAATATCCCACTAACTTTACTAGAACCATTAGATATAGAAGTTCGCGGTGAAATTTATATGCCCAAATCTTCTTTTGAAGCACTAAATGAAGAACGTTCTAGAAATGGAATGGAATTATTTGCAAACCCAAGAAATGCAGCAGCAGGAAGTGTTAGACAATTAGATTCTAAAATAGCAGCTAGTAGAAATTTAGCAAGCTTTTTATATCATTTACCAAACGCCGAACAATATGGACTACATAGCCATTATGAAACATTAGAATTTATGAAGAAATTAGGATTTCAAGTAAACCCTAATATTCGTAAAGTAGGTAACATTAAAGAATTGTTAGAATATATTACAGAATGGACAGAAAGGCGTAATAGTCTTCCTTATGAAATAGATGGAATTGTCATCAAATTAGATGATTTAGATGCCCAAAAAAAACTTGGCTTTACAGTAAAGTATCCAAAATGGGCAACCGCCTATAAATTTCCAGCAATGGAAGTTTATACCAAATTACGTGATATTAAATTTAGTGTAGGAAGAACAGGACAAGTAACACCAAATGCAATTTTAGAACCAGTAGTACTAGCAGGTTCCACTATTTCAAAAACAACTTTGCACAATGAAGAGTATGTTATGTTAAGAGATATTAGAATTGGTGATACGGTTGCGATAAAAAAGGCAGGAGATGTCATTCCTGAAGTTGTTAGAGTATTAGAAGAACGTCGAACAGGAAATGAGAAACCATTTAAAATGATAAAACAATGTCCAATCTGTGGAAGTAATTTATTTAAAAAAGAAACAGAAGCTGCTTACTACTGTAAAAATCCTTATTGCGATGCGAAAAAAATAGAAGGATTAATTCACTATGCGAGTAGAGACGCTATGAATATTGAAGGATTTGGAGATAATATCGTAGAAGACTTTTATAATATGGGATATTTAAAAAATTTCCCCGAATTTTATACTCTAAAAAAATTTAAAAATGAGCTAATGGAATTAGAGGGTTTTGGAAATAAGAGCATTCAAAATTTACTAGATAGTATTGAAAAAAGTAAAACAAACTCTTTAGAACGACTTTTATTTGCCCTTGGAATACGATATGTTGGAAAGAAAACAGCTAAAATATTAGCTAGTTCCTTTAATACTATGGATTATCTAGCAAAAGCAACATATGAAGAATTGCTCGATGTCCGTGATATTGGAGAAATTATTGCGAAGAGTGTAGTAGAATATTTTGACGATGAGGGCAATCTTAACATGATAGAGGAGCTTCGAACTATTGGCGTTAATATGAGCTATTTAGGAAAAAAAGTAGTTTATAAGGAAGATTTTTCTAATAAAACTTTTGTTTTGACAGGTTCATTAGAAAGTATTACACGGGAAGAAGCCAAAGAAAAAATAGAACAAGTTGGAGGTAAAACTTCTAGTACAGTAAGTTCTAAAACCGATGTAGTAGTAGTTGGTGCAAATCCTGGAAGTAAGTATGATAAAGCAAAAGAATTGGGTATTACCATATGGACAGAAACTGAATTTATCAATCATTTAAAGTAATGCTTTGCTTTGAAATTTATTATTCAGTGGTTATAATAAAAAGGAATAAAAGGTAATATAATTAAAATATAGGTTTGAAATCTATATTTTTTTGTAAAGTTTTCTGTCAAGAATGACAATTTTTTACAAATTATCTAGGACTGCAATCATTAGAATGTTATAATCAAAATAGAGAGGTGAACCAAAATGCTAACATCTAGTGTCGGATACAGTATAAAAAAAGATAGCTATGAATCAGGAATAGAAAGTGCAAGCATGGCTTTAGAGAAAGTAAAAAATCCAACAATTGCTTTTTTATATACGTCTATAGAGTATAACCAAAAAAAGGTAATTGAAGGAGTGAATAGTATATTAGGGAATATTCCTATTATTGGGTGCAACTCGGATGGAGCGTTAATCGTTCCCGATGGGATTGTGAATGAATCGACTGGTTTCTCTGGAGTTATGTTATTAGAAGATCCTGATATGAAAATTGGAATCGCAATTAGTAGTCATTGTGGCAATGCTAGACAGCTTGGCCATGCCCTAGCACTTGACGCAATGGAAAATGCTGGAATGGGAAGTGCACCAGATTATATTTATATGATTGCAAGTAGTCCATACGAAGAGGATTATTTAAGAGGAATCGAAGATGTAGTTGGTAAAGTACCTATTTTTGGCGGAGGGATTGCTGATTATTCAAAGTTAGGAACAAGCTTTCTATTTACGACAACTAGTGTTGTAGAATGTGGAGTTTTGGTAGCTTTTATTTACACCCATAAAAAAATTATTACTGAGTATACGGGCTCTTATACCGAATTGGAGGTTTCTGGGATTGTTACAAAACTAAATGGTCCTAGAACTTTAGTAGAGATAGATGGAATTCCATCCTTAAAGCGATATGCAGATTGGATAGGAAAAAGAGCAGATGATTTAATGGGAAGAAATTTAGCTATACATTCTGTTTTGAATCCACTAGGAGTAAAAAGGGTGGATGAAGATTTCATAGTCATACGACAACCTGTATTTGGCAATACTGATTATTCCATGGAAATCAGTCAAGATTTAGCTCTTAATACAATGGTTACTTGTATGGAATCAACAACAAAACAGTTAATTGATTCTACAAAAATGGCATTAGAACAGACCAGAAAAAGATTAGACAAAGAAGCAGGTGCTTACCTCTTAATACATAGTGGTAACCGAAAAAAAAGAGTAGGATCCCAATTAAATGAGATATATAATCATTTAAAAGATTCTACAAATGGGGTACCGTTTATGACAATATTTACATTTGGTGAATACGGTTATAGTAGTATAGATACTGACTGTAATTCCAATAACTGTGGAGAATTAATGTTATCTTTCACGGGATTTAGTAAAGAATAAAAAGGCTATCTAAGGGGTTAGATAGAATATTCGTCTAATGTCGATTCAGTCTGAAAAGGTTTTAAAATGAGGAACCTTTTTATTTTTTGTACTATTTTCGATGATATGCTATAATATTGATAGAAATGAAAGAGTGGTATCATGATAACTAAAATAAAAAGAGGATATTTTATTAGTTTCATATTATTATTGATTGCAATATTATTATGGAATGATATGTCTTTTTTGTTTATCGGATTTTCAATTGTGAATTTGGGAATTGTTCTACTTCTTCAAATAAATAATTCTGATAAATATAAAAAGTGATGTATATTTTAAATAATTTCAAAAAAGGTATTGAAAAAGCTTAAATTTGTGATATAATAAAATTGTTCTTGAAGAAATGCCTGAGTGGCGAAATTGGTAGACGCACAGGACTTAAAATCCTGCGAGATTCAAATCTCGTGCCGGTTCAAGTCCGGCCTTAGGCACCAGATTGATAAGAAACTCGAACTTTTCGAGTATAAAACAAAACGGCTTGTCAAAAAGTCGTTTTTATGTTATTATGAATATGCGAGAGAAACTTGCATAAAATAAAAAAGGGAATATTCAGTTTTAGCGAGTTGAATGTCTGTCTACCCAAATTTTAATTTTGTTCGACATTTAATTCAAATGTGAATTAAGTGTCATTTTTTTATAACTACTATCATAATGATAAGGAGAAATAAAAT
>CAYYCR010000018.1:0-16497 GCA_964470385.1 uncultured Muribaculaceae bacterium
AGTAATTTGAATATAATAGGAATTGTATTTATTATTATTGGTATTATTTTAATAGCAAAAAAGTAGGAGGAAGTATGAAAGTAATCGCATATGACTTTGATGGAACAATCTATGATGGGGATTCCTCAATAGATTTTTATAAGTTCTGTTTGAAAAAGAAAAAAAGTATTTGTAAATATTGGATAAAGCAGTTATGGTTTTTGGGTCTTTATATTTTAGGAATTAAAACAAAAACAGAAATGAAAGAAGTTTTTTTCTCATTTTTGAAAGAGTTCGATGAAATCGATTTTATTATTCAGGAATTTTGGAAAACGCATTTTTCTAAAATCAAAAAGTGGTATTTGGAGAAAAAACATTCCCAGGATGTTATTATATCTGCTTCTCCAGAATTTTTACTAGAAATTCCTTTTCAAAAACTCAAGGCAAAAGAATTAATTGCTTCTGATGTTGATAAAAAAACAGGAAAGTTTTTAAAAGAAAATTGTCATGGTGAAGAAAAAGTAAAAAGATTAAAAGAAAAATATCCAAATGTTATAGTGAAAGAAATGTATACTGATAGTATTTCAGATAAGCCTATGATTGATTTATCAAAAAAAGGATTTATGGTTTTAAAAAACAAAGTAATGCTTTACGATGAATATAAGCCCTCTATGATATCTAAAATAAAACATACTTTTTTCACTCCTAAGTTTATTCGGTTTGTGTTTGTTGGAGTATTAAACACTTTTAATGGAGTATTGTTTTCATTTTTGTATTCTTTGCTTATTAAAAGTGCAACTCTAGCATTTATTGTAGGCTATGTAACAAGTTTATCGATTTCTTATTTATTAAATAGTTATATTACGTTTCATGATAAGAAATTAACATTTGCCAAATTTGTTAAATTTTGTATTTCTTATATTCCTAATTTTATCATTCAATTGGTATGTGTATTTGTGATTATCGATATTTTACATTGGTATAAATTAATTGCTTATATCATAGCAGCTATGATTGGAATTCCAATTACCTATTTGGCCTTACTTTTATTTCCATTTAAACAAGATAAAAGCAGTGTAAAAAATGCTTTGAATGGAGAAATTTTATGAGATTTATTATAGGAATAATAATATTCTGGATAGTTACTGTTTGATTTATGATGTTGTATTTGTTGGATAATCAAGATTGCTATAAATATCATAGGGTTATGTATATGATAGTAATATTAATAATGCTTGTACCAATTTATTTTATAAGGCATCTTTTAATACTTTACTTGGAATTGATACATATTCTGAAAGTAATATTGAAAAAATTGACAATTACGTAAGTCCTATAATAGATTATACAAAAAAATATGATATTTCTGTTCCAGAAAGTTTACATGCTGGAAATTATTTATCATTATAGCATTGTATAAATTAAATATGACCAATTATGCCATGTTATATATTAATGAAGCGGTTGAAAGTATAGAAAATCTTGAAAATAGTATTCTTGTAGTAATAAATGAAGATGAATTTATAAACTAATATATAGAAAGGAAAGATTGGAATCAATTAAATAAGATTATGTATGTCAAACAATGAAAATGATTTATAAAAGAATTTATATAGGTCTAAAATCATATTTGTTTTGTATTTAAAGGTAAATATGCTATAATGAAAATGAAAGACGGTAACGGAGCATTAAAATTTATATTTTAAATATAGCTAATTATAGCTAATTGATGAAATGGGGAAGATAATGTGCTAAAAATGGTGAGTTTTGATATTTGGGATACTATTTTGAAAAGAAAATGTCATCCAGAAGAAATTAAATTACATACTTGTCAATATTTGTTTTTTCAGTATCGAACTATGATGGATTATAAATCAATATATGAATTATTAAAATTGAGAAATGAAATTGAATATACACTTTGTGAAGAAAATGTAAAACAAGGATTAGACAAAGAATGTGATATTGAGTTAGTTTTTAGACAGATGAATGAAAAAATTTTTAAAAATCCAATTCCCGGATTGGAAGAGGAATTGATAAAAGTAGAAATAGAACACGAAAAAAAAATGTCTTATGTTAATCCAGAAATTTTAAAATTGTTAGAAAAATATGAGAATTATGATTTGTACTGTATTTCTGATTTTTATATGAATTCTAAATACATAAAACAAATATTGGAAGATAAACATATTTTAGATAAATTTAAAAAAATTTATTCTTCAGCTGACTATTTTCTTACAAAACGAAGTGCAAGATTATTTGAAAAAGTGAAAGATGAATTGAAAATGGAATATGAGGAAATGCTTCATATTGGAGATAATTCCATTTCAGATAATGAAATTCCTAAAAAGCTAGGGATTACGACAATAAAAATAGAAAATCAAAACGAATTTCCTCATATTAAAAATCGAAAGCTAAATATTCAAGATATGATTACAATACAAGATAAAAACAGTTTATTTGATATAGGAAAACAATTGGCAATTATTCCATATTATTTTATTTTAAAAATTTTAATGGAAGAAAATTGTAAAAATACACGTACTATTTATTATTTTACCCGTGAATGAGAATTTTTCAAAATAGTTAAAGATAAAATAGTGCAAAATAACTCGTATTTTAAACAAAAGATCGCCTCAGAATTATTAGAAGTAAGTAGAGTTGCAACATTTTTTCCATCAATGAAAGAAGTCTCTATTGATGAATTAATGAATATTTGGAATCAATACCAAAGTCAGAGTATGAATGCTTTATTTCTTTCACTAAATATTGAAATAGAAAAGTACAATACCTTTTTTGAAAAATATGATATTGATTCACAAAAGATAATTGATAGACCATGGGAAAATGAAAAAATACAATCGTTATTTTCAGATAAAAAATATATTGCCCTTATGAATGAAGAAAAAAATAAAAAAATAGAAGAATTGATTAAATATTTTGAAAATAAAAAAATAAAAAATGATAGTACTCCGTTATCTATAGTGGATATAGGATGGCGAGGAACAATACAAGATAATATAGCAAAAATATTTACTAAAAAAGAAATTACAGGTTACTATTTAGCACTTTTTAAATATTTTAATGAACAACCTAAAAATGTTTCCAAAAAAGCAATTATTGAAGAACAAGTAATTATTGATGAATATGTTGGAGGATTAATAACTTGTTTAGAAATGCTATTTATTCCAAATAGTGGTAGTGTTATAGCCTATGAAAATGGACAAGCAATTCGAAAAATGATAGAAGAAGAATATCAAAGCATTAGTAACTTCATAGTTGAAATTCAATCAGGAATGTTGTCTGGAATAGAAGAATTAAATAGATATTTTGAAATGCATCCATACGATATGAGTGAAATATATAATGAATTTAAAAAATGTATTATCTCTACTAGAAAAAAACCAAATAAAAGATTGGTAGATGTGTATTTTAATTTATTTTTAAATAATAATTTTGGTTCAGGTAATTATGTTTCTAATAAACATAAGATGACATTGAAAGATAAATTACATTTAAAAAAATGTGTTATAACTATGAGAAAAGAACCATGGAAAGAAGCATTTCTAATTTATAATAAATTATATATATTAAAATTTTTCCTTACAATCAAGAAAAAAATCAGCAATAGAAAAAAGGTGTAAGATGAAAACAAAAAAAACAATATTAAATTTTATTACAGAAGTGGTACCATTAGGAATTATTATTATTATTGGTTTGTATAAATCTAAATTGCTAATTAGCAATATTAATACAAATAATGTTGGTTTATATCAGCTATATTCTCAATTACTTGGATATACTACAATCTTCGAATTTGGAATGACTGGAGCTTTGTTATATCGCTTTTTTGAACCAGTAAATAAAAATAATCAAAAGAAAATTAATATATTATTTTCAACAGGAAGAAAAGTATTTAATTGTATTGCTTTCATTATGACTATTGTTAGTATCGGATTTACTTTTTTAATTCCATTTTTAATTAAAGATAATCCTTTTCAGTATTGGTATATTCTTTTAACCTTTTTGATGTATATTTCAACCAATATTATTTATTATTTGATAGTATCCTATAAGGTTTTATTAGAGGCAGAACAGAAAAAGTATATTACCAATATTATTATACAAACATTTGAAATTATAAAAAGTGTATTAGAAATTATAAGCTTACTTGTTTTTAAAAATTTGATTGCCCTCTTATTAGTTGGAATTATTACTACTATATTATCTTCATTTATTATTGTTATTGTCTGTAAAAAGCATAATCCCAATTTAAAGGCAACAAAAGAAAAAGACTATTCTATGCTTTCAGATGTTAAAAGTCTTTTTGTTCACAAGGTCGCATATTTAGTAAATAACAATATCGATTTATTATTGATTACAAAAATTTTAGGTTTGTCTTATGTTGTTGTATATTCTATGTATAATTATATTGTAAATTCATTAAAAAAGGTAACTTCTAGAATTTATGTTTCCGTTGTTCCATCGCTTGGTAATTTATTAATTGAGGATAGGAAAAAAGCAGAATCTATTTTTTATGAAATGAACAACTTTATGTTTTTTATAGCTATTTTAATTTGCACAACGTTACTGGTTTCCATTAATCAATTTATTACTCTTTGGTATGATGGAGAAATTTATACAACTTATTTATATGGTTTGGGATTTGCTATGATATTATATGTTTCAATTGTAATTCAACCGATGAATGCCTTTACAGATGCGGGTGGAATTTTTAAAGAAACAAAAATATGTGCTATTTTAGAAGCTATAATTAACTTAGTATTGTCACTAATATTAATTCATTTTTTAGGAATTTTTGGAATTTTGTTTGCAACTTTTTTAGGATATACAATTGCTGATAATTTGATTCGGTCAAAAATTATTTTTAAAAATATATTTCATGATAACTGTAAAAGGTATTATCAAGATTTAATAGTATTCTATATTATTACAATCGTGATAGCAGGAATAGAATATTTCATATTTAGGTATGTAACTTATCCAAATATATTTATATGGTTTATATGTTCTTCATTGCTTTTTATAATAAATTTTATGATATTGGCAATAATTTTTAAGGTAATAAAGAAAGATGGATTTTTCTCAAGAATGAAAACAACCTTATTTAACAAATTAAAAAGGAAGTGTGTTTAAATGAAAAAAGTTAGTGTCATAATTTCTGTTTATAATTGTGAGGAATATATAGAAGATTGCCTACAATCGCTAGAATATCAAACTATGAAAAAAAGTCAGTTTGAAGTTATTATCATTAACGATGGATCAACAGATAGTACGTTAAAAATAATAAAAAGATTTTTAAAAAACAATGAAGAATGGATTTTGATTGATCGAGAAAATAAAGGATTGTCATATTCAAGAAATGAAGGCTTAGATATTGCAACAGGTAGTTATATTACATTTTTAGATGGCGATGATATATTAGAACAAACGGCCTTGCAGGTTATGTATGATGAAGTTTGTAAAAATGAATGTGAGATTGGAATTTTTAGAACAACTAATTTTAATAGTATTGAGCTTACAGATGATAATTATATTAAAAAATTCCAAATGCTGCCTAAAATTACCAATTTAAAGGCAAGCCCTTTACTAGCTAGTTTTATAAGAAGTGTTGCAATATTATATAGGAAAACAATTGTGGATAATGTACGGTTTATCCCAAATGTTATTCATGAAGATAACTATTTTTGCATGAAATCTTATTCATTAGCAAATAAAATATATATATCAGAGTCATATGTTTATAAAATTAGAAGACGGGAAGGGAGCAATCTTTCTATTACACAAAGTCAAAATTTTGATTCTTTTAAGGATTTAATTATAAATATAAAAAAAGGAGATCAGGAAATTAAACAAGAAAAATTAATCAAAACCCATGGAAACCAAATATTTGGATATATGGCAAAATATGTCAATGAAAATAATATTAATGAGGCACAATTATTGTTATTTGATTATTTAAAATTAATGAAACAAAAAAATATAATTAGTTTTTTAAAGTACTTGTACTTAGTAATTTATTTTAAGCTAAAATTATTAAAATCGTTTTTTAAAGTATTAATAATAAAAAAAATCAAAATGATATATTTAAGTTTTTTAACTATCATTTCTCCAAAATTAAATACAAAAGTATTTTATAAAAAAAGAATGGGCAAGAAGATTAATTTGAAAAATCCAATTAATTTTAATGAAAAAATTCAATGGTTAAAATTAAATTATTTATATCCTAATGAGCTAGTTACGAATTGTGCTGATAAGGTCAAAGTACGGAATTATATTTCTGAAATAGGGTGTGGTGAAATTTTAAACGATGTTATAGGAATTTACGATACAGTAGAAGAAATTAATTTCGAAGAATTGCCCAATAAATTTGTTCTAAAATGGAACTTTGGATGTGGCTATAATATTATTTGTCAAAATAAAGAAAAATTGAATCTCAATGTTACAAGAAAGAAACTAAAAAAATGGGGGAAAAGTAAATTTCATTTATATAATTCAGAATTGCATTATAAAAATATAAAAAGAAAAATTATTTGTGAAAAATTTATAGATTGTGAAAATAAAAAATTGCCAGATGATTACAAATTTTATTGTTTTAATGGAAAAGCAGAATATGTAATGATATGTTCTGCACGTGATACTGGGAATACAAAATTTTATTTTTTTGATAGAAATTGGAAATTAGTAGAATTAAATAAACAAACAGAAATGGCAAAAAAAGAAAAAATTAAAATAGAAAAACCAAAAAACATAGATGATATGTTTGAATATGCAGATAAGTTATCAGCAGGATTTCCTTTTGTTAGAGTAGATTTATATAATTCTAATGGGAAAATCTATTTTGGAGAGTTAACATTTACCCCTTCAGCAGGATTAGATAAAGGTTATACTATAAAGGGTGATTCTATTTTGGCTAGTAAAATACAAATATGAGGAGTTAGGCAATGAGAAAAATAGGATTTATTATAAGTAAAAAAGAAAATGAATTAAGAAGAGCAATAACTTTTGAGGATTTAATTAATTTGGATTATAAAGAGTATTTATATTTTGAAAAAGGATATTTTAAAAATTTTGGTTATAAGGATGAAGAATTAGTGGAACATGGAATTCATATTGCAGAATATGATGAAATCATAAAATTTTGCGATGTAATTATAGAACCAAAAATTGGTGATTCAGATAATCTTGATATGATGAAAAATAAAATTATATTTGGATGGATTCATGCCACTCAAAATTATAATATTACACAATCTATTATTGATAATCATATAACAGCTATAGCATTCGAAAAAATGTATGATGGAAAAAGGCATTTGTTTGAAAAAAATAATCAAATTGCGGGCTATGCAGCAATATTTCATTCTATGTTATGTTATGGAAAAAGTTATGAAAATCTTAAAGTTGCAATTCTAGGAAATGGAAATACTGCTAAGGGAGCCATGAAAGCATTAAAAAAAATTGGTGCAGATATTACTCTTTATAAAAGAAGTGAGGAAGACAAATTTAGGAGCGAAATGTTTCAATATGATGTGATTGTGAATGCAATACTATGGGATGTAAATCGACAAGACCATATTATTTATAAAAACGATTTAAAATACTTCAAGAAAAATTCAATTATCGTTGATATTAGTTGTGATAAAAATGGTGGAATTGAAACCAGTATTCCAACAACGGTTGACCAACCAACTTATCAAGTAGAAGGAATTATGCACTATGTCGTTGATCATACTCCAACTTTTTTATATAAAGATGCAACAATTTCTATTTCTGAAGTTGTAATTTCTTACATTAAACAATTAGTAGAAGAAAGTCAATTAAAAGATATATTTGATGATGCTTTAATTATTGTAAATGGAGTGATAAAAGATGAAGAAATTATCAAATATCAAAATAGATAATGAATTAGTATCTATTATTATTCCTACTTATAAAAGACCAAAAATGTTGGAAAGAGCAATTTCTTCTTGTTTAAAGCAAACATATCAAAATATTGAAATTCTTATTATCGATGATAATAATCCTAATACAGATGAAAGAAAAGAAACCGAATTATTTATGAAAAAATATGATTCTAATTCCAAAATTAGATATATAAAAAGAGAAAGAAATGGTGGAGGAAGTGCTTCCCGTAATACTGGAATATGGGAAGCTAGAGGAACTTATATTGCTTTTTTAGATGATGATGATTACTATTTTGAAAAAAAAGTAGAAACACAAATTTATTTTATGAAACAAAATAATTTGGATGTGTCCTTTACTGGAAGTGAAACATTTGATGAAACAAAAAGAATAATAATAAAAAGTCAAACTCATAAGAAATTTGAGGACTATAATCAGATTCTACATTATCATTTGGTAGAAATGATAGTTAGTCCTCAGACATTTATGTATAAAACCGATGTAATTAAAAGTGTTGGCGGATTTGATAATGTAAAAGCTGGTCAAGAATACTATTTGATGTATAAGACGATTTTGGGTGGATATAAAATTGGTTGTATTCATGATATATTAGTGAGAATATGTATTCATTCTGGAGAGAGGATTACAACAGGCAAAAATAAATTGAAAGCGGAAAAAGACTTATATGATTTGAAAAAAAGACATTTTAATGAATTAAAATTTAAAGAAAGAAGACAAATTAAGTATATATATAAATATAACGTCTGGAAACAATATAAGAGTTCTAATAATTGGAAACAATATCTTTATTTTTTGTATATATTATTAACCCATTTTATTTTCATCATCAATAGGAAGGTGATTAAGTGAAAAAAGTAAGCATTATCATACCAATATATAATGTAGAAGAATATTTAGAAGAATGTTTAGTTTCAATCGAAAAGCAAGATTTTGGACTTCAAAATATAGAAGTAATTTTAATTAACGATGGATCAACTGATAGGAGTATTGATATTATAAAAAAATATCAATTGAAACATTCTGATTGGCATATTATTGATAGAGAGAATAAAGGGTTGTCCGTTTCTAGAAATGAAGGAATAGAAATGTCTAATGCTCCTTATATTATGTTTTTAGATTCTGATGATTATTTAGTAGAATCTGCAATAAAAGAAATGTATCAAATGGCAATTGAAAATAAATCTGATGTTGTAATTGGCCGGTTGAATGGATTTGATTCCAAAGGATTTTATGGATATTATTCAGATAAGTTAATCAATCGAATACAAAATTTTGAGTTTGAAAAAAATCCAAAAATATTAAAAGCAATGTCTGTTTGTGGAAAATTATATAAAAAAGAGTTAATAGAAAATATACGTTTTATTCCCAAAATTAAGCATGAAGACAATTATTTTACTTTAATGACTTATACGCATGCCAATATAATATCTACGATTCCAAAGTATTATTATTATCGTAGATATAGAGAAGGAGAAAAAACTTCAATTACACAGAATCTTTCTTTAGAAACATTCAATGATTTAATCTATAATTTTTTATTCTTTTTTAAGGAAAATTCAAAGGATAATTATATTATAAAATTTTCAATTAGATCTTTTAATAATTATGTGATTAGAAATTTGATATCAAATGAAAAAAAGCAAGGAAGAAAGAAAATCCAAAAATATTTAAATGAATTGTTTGAATACAAAGTGATAAATTTCCTAGATTATTATTATTATCTTTTTTATAATAAATCTTATTATTTTCTTTCTAATATTTATTATAAAGTTAGGAGTAGTGTGAAATATGAAAAATAAATTAACATATTATGCCCTGATTCTTTTTGAATTAATATTTCTATTTTTGCCATACAGTGTTAATGATATTTTTAGAATGATTCCAATTAGATTACTAGCTTGTGTTATATTTGTTGGCATTTATTTTATTGAAAGAATATTTTTAAAAGGAACTTATAGGAGGATAAATAAAATCTTAGCTATTTTGTTTTCGTTATTTATTTTATTATCTTCTCTGTCATTAATTGTTACCACGAGTAAAATGACTACAATTTACACAATATTAAAATTTTTATTTTATGGTTTAACTTTTTATGCAATTTATACATCAGATTTTTCAAAAGAACAATATAAAAAATTATTCAAAATATTTTTAATTGCTTCATCATTACTAATGTTATATGGAATTATTACTTATATTTTTAATTTTAATTTAAATTATAATGGAATCTATAAATATCATGGAGCAAAGGGAAGAATATATACTACTTTTAATAATCCAATTTATTATGGAATGTTCTGTATTATCTTTTTTATTACACTACTTTATATTTTATTAGAAAAAAATAATATGAATAAGAGATGGTTTGTTTTCCCTATGTTGTTTTTAACAACCATAAATATTTATTTAACTTTTACAAGATCTACTTATATGCTTGCATATGTATCTATTTTCTTTATTTTACTATTTAATATAAATAAAATAAAAAAATTATATAAAATATTTTTAATGATTATTATCTTCTTTATCATATCATTTCTTTTAGTTCCAGGATCATTTGCTGTAACTGAGTCCGCAATTATTCAATTAGTACCATCTAAAATATTAAAAATTTTTCATGTAGAAAAAGTCAATGACAATGAATATGAAGTTAAGATAGATGAAGATAATGACTACGTTTATATTGGAACTAACAACAATGAAATTGTTGATGGTTCTATGTTAACTCGTTCAGAATTTAAAAAATTAGCTAAACGAGTGATTAAAGATAATCGATATTTAGGCGTTGGATTAGGTGCTTATAAAAATTACTTAGAGGTAGAAAAAAATCACCAAAAATATATTAGTGGAAAGTTTGGATATCCTCACAACAATTATCTTCATATATTAGTGGAAACTGGAATTTTTACTTTTATAATATTCTTATTAATACTAATTTATGTGGTTCTTGTATATTGTTATCAATATTTAAAGACAAGAAAAAAAGGTTATTTATATTTATTAGTTAGTTGGATTTGTGTTATCCTACTTTGCTTTTATGAAAGTTTATTTTATGATTCTCAGATTATTCCTATTTATATTGTAGTAACAGTATTATTATTTAAGCATATAGAGTTTGATGAAATTGAAAAATCTAAAAAAGTCATGTTTATTTCAAGTTCTGGTGGACATTTAACCCAATTATTAAAATTAAAAGAATTATTTGATTGTTATGATTATGTATTGATAACAGAAAAAACAGATGTAACGATGGATATGAAAGAACAGTATCAATTAGAATATTTAAAATACGGTTCTAGAAAATATATTGTAAAATATTTATTTGTATCTGTTTGCAACTGTGTAAAATCCTTAATTTTATTTTTAAAATATAATCCAAATGTAATAGTAACAACAGGAACCCATACAGCTGTAGTAATGTGTTATTTAGGTTGGATGTTTAAAAAGAAAGTTATTTATATTGAAAGTTTTGCTAAAAGTAAAAGTCCAACTTTATCTGGACGGCTTGTTTATCCCATAGCGACAACATTTATAGTGCAATGGGAATCAATGTTAAAAGTATATCCAAAAGCGAAATATTTTGGTGGAATCTATTAATTGGAGGATAGTTATGAAGAAGAAAAAAGTGATTATGATAGTTTGCTCTGGATTGACTCTAATATGTCTTTTTTTGCTATTACATTATGATATTGGAGGACAACAAATTCCAGTTCTCTTATACCATCATTTTTTAACCGAAGAAGAATTAAAAGATGTAGATAATAGTGATAATTATGTAGTAAGTGTTGAAAATTTTGATAAACAACTTAAATATTTGCATGATAATGGATATCAATCTATTACATTAGATCAATTATATTGTTGGAAAAAAAATAAGTGTAATATTCCAGAAAAAAGTTTTATTGTAGCCATTGATGATGGATTAACTTCTGCCCATAGATATGCTGAGGAAATTTTAAAAAAATATAATTATACGGCCACTTTATTTACTATTTCCTCAAGAACGGAAGAGATAACTGCGGAATGGAATCATAATAATTATCAATATATCGGATATGACATTATAAATAGTAATGGTCAAACAATTGCCATCGGCTCACATACAGACAATATTCATAGAATGATTAATGGGAAAAAAGCAATTGAAACATTAAGTAAATTAGAAATCAACAATGATTTTAAACGTTCAAAGGAGAAATTAGATACAAAATATTTAGCTTATCCATTTAATACATATAATAAATATGCATTTCAAGCACTTAAGAAAAATGGTTATTTATTAGCATTTAGGGGAACAAATCATAAAACATATAAAAATGAGTATCAATATATGATTTCTAGAATTGTTGTAAATAATGACTTTGAATATTTTAAATCAATTTTTGAAACTAAAAAATATAATCAAAATTTTTTTGATAAGGTAAAAACAGATTTGTTAAAAATAAAAAAGTGGGTGTTAAAATGATATTAGTGACATTGGGAACACAAAAGGAATCATTTAAAAGATTATTGGATTATGTGAATAGTATTGAAACGAATGAAGAAATTATTGTGCAAGCAGGTTATACAAAATATGAAAGTGATAAAATGAAAATATTTCCATTTATTAATTATGATGAAATGAACGAATTAATTAATAAAGCGGATTTAATTATTACCCATGGAGGAACCGGTTCCATTATTTCCCCCTTAGAAATTGGTAAAAAGGTAATTGCTTGTGCAAGATTGAAAAAATATGATGAGCATGTTGATAATCACCAAGAAGAAATTGTAGATATGTTTGCAGATGAAAAATATATTTTGAAAATAACTGAAAATGATGACATTAATAAAATACTAAAAGAAGCAAAAAAATTTAAGCCTAAAAAATATCAGAGCAATACAAAAAAATTTATTGAAAAATTGAAACAGGAAATAGAAGATTGTGATTTATGAAAAAAGGATTTATTATTATATATTGCTTAATTACTTTATTAGGATTTGCTTCTATATTTAAAACACCTAATTTAACTTCAGAGTATGAAAATCGTACATTATCGCAGTATCCACTTTTAACTATAAGGAATTTTATTAATCAAAATTTTCAAAATGATTTTGAAGCAGCTTTCAAAGATCAATTTTGGTTAAGTCAAAACATAAAGATAAAAAGTAATAATGCTAAAAAAATATTAACAAGTGGATCTATGAATAAACAGATTTGTGTTAATAATTATGTTAAAGTGACAGATCAATATTATGATTTTAATTGTGATGATTATTTATTTGATCATTATGTACGATATAGTTCTGAGCAATTAGAGTATTTAAGAAAAAGAATTGCTGATTATTCTAATATTACAAAATATGCAGAGTTGTATTATTATTTTGTAAATAGAGGAAATAATTTTGATTTTTCAACTAATACGAAATCGCTTTCTATCTCAGATTACTTGAATGAAAATTTTGATGAACTTGATTTTCAAAATTACGATGAATATAAGAATTATTTTTATAAAACTGATCACCATTGGAATTATAAAGGTTCCTATCAAGGATATCAAGATATTGTTAAGTTAATGTTCGGAGAAAGTGAAAAAACGATTGATATTAAGAATGAAAAAGAATTTGATATTATTTTTTATGGGTCTTTTGCAAGACTTTCTACTTTCAAAAAGTATCAAGAAACATTTAAAGTGTACACATTTGATATTCCAGAACATGAGACTTATATCAATGGTCAAAAAGAGGAATATGGCCATGAAGAAGAATATTTAAAGGGAATTTATAAAAAAAATTCGTGGGAAAATCATTATGGAAGTTATTATGGTGGAGATGATGGTGAAGTTATATTTGACTTTAAACAAGATAATAAGGAAAATTTATTAATTTTAGGAAATTCATATAGCAATGCAGTTAATAAATTAATTGCTTCCCATTTTAATAAAACGTATGTGATAGATTTAAGACACTATAAAAGTGATATAGGACAAGCATTTGATTATAAAAAATATATAACTGAAAACAAAATTGATAAAGTTTTAGTTATTTGTGATATTACATATTTATTAAGTGATATGTTTGATTTGGAAGGAGGTAATGAAATTGCTATTTACTAGTATGACATTTTTATTTCTCTTTCTTCCAATCATTTTATTGATTTTTTACATATCACAGGATAGATATAAAAATTTCATTTTATTGCTATTTTCGTTATTCTTTTATGCTTGGGGAGAACCTAAATATGTATTTTTAATGTTATTTTCTATTGTTCTTAATTATGTATTAGCTCTTGCTATTTCTTATTTTCAAGAACAAGAAAAAAGGAAATTATCATCATTTGTCTTTGTAATAACTATTATATGTAATGTTGGCATGTTATTTATATTTAAATATTTTAATTTTGTAGTCAATAATATGAATTCTATTTTTCATTTAAATATCAATTTAAAAAATATTATTTTACCAATTGGAATTAGTTTTTATACATTTCAGGTATTATCTTATGTAATTGATGTTTATAAAAAAGAAGTAAAAGTCCAAAAGAATATTGTTATATTAGGTACTTATATTGCACTATTTCCTCAATTAATTGCAGGACCAATTGTTAGATATTCTACTATTGAAGAAGAATTACGATATAAAAAGTTTTCAGTAGATAAATTTTATGAAGGATTGAAAAGATTTATTATTGGTTTAGGGAAAAAAATAATTATTTCTAATAATGTTGCTTTCATAGCCGATACAATATTAGATAGTAGTCAATTGTCAGATTATGGATCGATAATAGCTATGATAGGAATCATTTCCTATACAATGCAAATATATTTTGATTTTTCTGGATATAGTGATATGGCAATAGGATTAGGAAAAATGTTTGGATTTGAATTCTTAGAAAATTTTAATTATCCATATATTTCAAAAAGTATAACGGAATTTTGGCATAGATGGCATATTTCGCTTTCTACTTGGTTTAGAGATTACGTATATATCCCACTTGGTGGAAATCGAGTAAAACAGACAAGATGGTTATTTAATATTTTAATTGTTTGGTTGTTAACTGGATTATGGCATGGAGCAAGTTGGAATTTTGTAATATGGGGTGTTTATTATGGACTAGTTCTATTAATTGAAAAATTATTATTAAGTAAATATTTAAAACGACTACCAAAATTTTTACAATGGTTTTATGCCTTTATTTTAATTAATTTAGGTTGGGTAATTTTTAGAATAGAAAGTATTCATGAAATTGGAAATGTACTATCTACAGCCATGAATTTCGGAAAAAATAATATTTTATTATTTATTAGAGAAAATTATTTGTTAATAAACTATTTTCCATATTTGATTTTAGCCTTTATTTTAGCAACTCCAATGGCAAAAAATATATATGAAAAATTAAAAAGTAAGAACCTATTTTATAATTTTTGCTTTGATTTATTGATTTTAGGAATATTTATTATTAGTGTTAGTTTTATTATAACGTCAAGTTATAATCCATTTATCTATTTTAGATTTTAGAAATGAGAGTTTATTGACCTTAATTATAGGTTTTATAATAATGAATTTTTTATTGTTAAAGGATAACACACTTGTCAAAAAAAAATTTATATGCTATGATGTCAATAGTTAAGATAATCTTATGTTATCAAATTTTTATCGTTTAATTTGAAATAATATTTATGAGAGATTATTAGAAGAGGTGTAAGTTTATGAAAGTAGTAGTAGCAGGAACAGGATATGTAGGGTTGGTTACAGGAGTGGCTTTAGCTCATATTGGTCATAATGTCACTTGTGTAGATATTGATGAAAATAAAATCGAAAAGATGAAAAGGGGAATTAGTCCTATTTATGAAGAGGGTCTAGAAGATTTAATGCGAAAAAATAAGGAGCGATTAACTTATACAACAGATGCAACCTATGCATATAAGGATGCTGATGTTATTGTAGTTGGGGTAGGGACTCCTGAGAGGGCAGATGGATCTGCTAATTTAGATTATGTATTTGGAGTATGTGAACAAATTGCAAATTCCATAGAAAAAGACTGTGTTGTGGTTGTGAAATCAACAGTACCAATTGGAACCAATGATGAGGTGGAAAAATATTTAAAGGAGCATGTTAAGAAAAATATTACAATTGATGTAGCAAGTAACCCAGAATTTTTAGCACAAGGGACAGCTGTGCATGATACTTTATATGCTTCACGTATCGTGGTTGGAGTAGAAAATGAAAAAGCAAAAAGTGTCATGACTGAACTATATGAACCGTTAACAAAAAATCCTTACAATGTTCCTTTGTTAGTTACAAATCGAAGAAGTGCAGAAATGATTAAATATGCTTCCAACGATTTTTTAGCACTTAAAATATCGTACATTAATGAAATTGCTAATTTATGTGAAAAATTAGGGGCTAATATTGAAGATGTTACAAAAGGAATGGGTTATGATAGCCGAATTGGAAATAAATTTTTAAATGCTGGAATTGGGTATGGTGGAAGTTGTTTTCCAAAAGATACAAAAGCACTTCATTGGTTGAGTGTTGCAAATAATGTCGAGTTAAAAATAAG
The DNA here is from genome assembly GCA_964470385.1 of uncultured Muribaculaceae bacterium. Lineage (GTDB taxonomy): Bacteria > Bacillota_I > Bacilli_A > RF39 > UBA660 > MGBC102946. Next base: position 16,469 of record CAYYCR010000018.1, read on the forward strand.
ATATACACGATTAGAAACAGTAACTGCAC
>CAYYCR010000019.1:0-16238 GCA_964470385.1 uncultured Muribaculaceae bacterium
AAAAGACTACTGTCTTTACTTTACAGTAATCTTTGTATACTTTTTCAGTGACCTCTTTTTCAACAGCCTAATTACAATTTAAATATTATTATCATTTTTAATTTGGTCATTGCTTGGTTGTTGCACTGGTGTTTGACTATTCACCTGCTGTACACCTGACTGTTGTACAGTACTATTATTGTGTACCACCTGATTTTCTATAGATGGATTTTTTCTACCATTTTTATTATTTTTACTTTTTACTGCAAAAATAATTGCAACTACTACTATAATTAATAATCCACCTGTAATTCCAACACCAATAAATATAGCATCTTTATTATACAATTCAAACTCAAACTCGATTGTACTAGCCGTATTACCAATTGTCATTAAATTCCAAGTTAAGTTTTTATTATTATCATTTGCTGAACTTGCATTATTCTTTTTGGCTGAATAAGGTAAAGTAATATTAAAACTTAAATCCATATTAGAAGCAAGTCCTTGTAATTGTGAAAAATCCATCTCTGAATTATCATTCTTTTCATCTGAATTTTCATACTCATCATCTGAAAAATCCCAATCAGACAAACCCTCTACATCATTATCATCATCCCAATTAAAATCATTATCAGAATTATTATCAGATGAATTCATCATATCATCTAACCCACTATTTGCTGCATCAAACTTGAATTTTGCATAATAGGTATTTTTAAATAGTCCCTTTTTTACCTTAAACATATATTTTTGCTCTGTCTCTTCAAATATCCCTGACAAATTGTATTCACTATCATTAGTAGAACTAACAGAGTCAATATTTTTTATTTTTTTAGAAAGAGTATATCCTTTCATTTTTCCATCATCATAATCAGTTATGGAAAATCCCTCTTTTTCAGCTTTTTTTCTATCTTCCTCTGATAATATTTCATTTTGTCCTTCTAATAAACTAGAATCTACTGCAAAAATAATTGAAAAATCCAACGACTTATCTTTTTTTATATTCATATTTGCATTAAATTTAACGCACCCCGTTAAAGATAACATAATAATTCCTAAACATAGAACCCCTAATATTTTCTTTTTCATTTTATCACCATCATACCTCACCTCACTTAATACTAAATATAGATTATATCTACATTTTTCTCTATTCTACACCACACATAGATATTCTATACATACAACTTATTATTATAATTCTCTCAATCCATGTCTCATATTATAATTAAATAAAAATTCACTTTATAAAATCAATATATCAATAAATTTGGATTCCTTGATTGTCAAAATTTGCTCAACATAAATGAATATATTGAAAAAATCATCAGATTCAGATTATATATACAATATATATTTTCAAAAAAACGTTAACATACCATTTACTGGTTGATATCTGGAATACTATTTTGATTTCCTACATTTATACTGTTAGAACTTGTAATTTGCTCATTTTTTTGATCATTAGGGATTAAATCCTGCTCATTCTTTTCCTGATCGGAATTCATAGTTGTTGAATCATTTTTTTGATCATTAGGGATTAAAACCTGCCCATTCTTTTCCTGATCGGAATTCATAGTTATTGAATCATTTTTTTGATCATTAGGGATTAAAACCTGCTCATTCTTTTCCTGATCAGAATTCATAGTTATTGAATCATTTTTTTGGTTATCAGAATTGAAAAATTGTTTTTTCTTTTCCTGATCAGAATCCATTGAATCATTTCTTTCGTTATCAGAGTTTAAAACTTGTTCATTATCAGCAATTATATCAGGATTTATCTCTTTTGTTGTCCCATTATTTTTAGGAATACTTGTATTTTCATCATCTAAATCATTTTTTATATCAATGTTTGAGTCCCAATAGGAAGAAACATTACAACTTGCAGAAAATGGTCGTGGATTTGGCATTTCTAATTTACATATCATAGGAATTTTAAATGCACTACCAAAAGCCACACATGTACCAGGTTGTAAGATTTTCATTTTTTCTATTACATCTGCACTAATATTAGGTAACATTTCCTCTATATATTTTATATCCTTAGGATGAGTCATTTTAAAAATAAGAAAATTAGAACATTGAGATACAACTGTATCTGATATCTCTACTGGTCTTTGGCTGATAATATCTAATATTACCCCATACTTTCTTCCCTCTTTTGCTATACGATCGAAAATATTATATCCAAGTAAAAATACATCATTATCATTCTGTATATACCTATGTGCCTCTTCTAAAAATAAATGAAATGGAACAGTTGCTCTATTCGCATTACCTTTCGCAAAATCAAATATGATTCTACTATATATTTTAACAATTGCCTTTGCTAATGCATCGTCTAATCCCTCTAGATTTATATTAATAACTTGAGCTTTCTTATTATCATGACTTACTAATTCCGTTATAAATTTAGAATAAGATACATATCTATCACAAGTAAATAAATTTCCTGCTTCTCCACGAACTAGCATATTTAATCTTACTTTTAACAATTGAGCATCATCATGCATCATTTTATTTTGATTAAATCCTTCGCTTATCAAAGTAAATTTAAGTGCTTTTTCTAGTTGTAAAAGAGAAAATACAGACTCTGGTATTTCTGTTAGTTCTTCTGCTTCTTCATCTACATATTTTAAAATATATCCTGTTATTAATACTTCTTCTCCAAAACGTCCTTTTGAATCAATCGCAAAGCATTCTGAAAAACTTCTTGTATAACCGATTCCTGGTATTCTTGAATCAAAATTAAATTCCTTCGTATGACAAGTATCTATAATCGTAAATATATCATCTTTTTTTTGACTTGCCGTTTTTTGACTATATAAAACTGTTATCAAAGCTTTTGCTATTATATTATTTTTATACTTATTGACTTCAGGTGTATCTAATGAAAAAATTTTAGCATATTTCATGGCACGTTCAATAATGGTCAATTGTGAATGTTTTTCTGCTCTTAAAAGAATTCCAAAATCATCTACTGTAAGCAAGTTTAATGGTATATTTATTTTTACATCTCCCACATCTTGGGTTTTGGCGGTTACAAATTTATAATTATAATAATCATTAATGGTATCAATATTTTTAAATGCATTTTTATATTCCCAAAATTAATCAATAAATATTAAATTAGAATTATAAGCTAGAGCATTCTTATTACTTAAAATATTTTGAACAATTCTTGAAACCCCACACGATTTTCCTGAACCACTATTTCCATAAATACATAAATGGTTCGCAAATAAATCATTAATATTAGGGCATACATTGAATCCCTTGTATATTGTACTTTTTCCTAATATAAAAGTTTCTTTCGTTTCTATACCTATCAATTCTAAAAGTTCAGCCTTATTTATAATTCTTATTTTACTATTCAAACTTGCTTTTCTAAGGATTCCACTATAATATTTTCCATCGGTGAATTCTCCTAAAAATTTTACTTCAATTCTATCTTCTCTTACTTCTGTAATTTCTCCAAGAATATGCTGATCCTCATGTTCAAAAATTAGATTTAAATTTAACAAATCGCCTTTTTCTTCATAAGAGCCTTTATTTTCTATATATGCAATATTATCACTAATATACAATATTCTACCAAACACCCTTATCACCTTTTTCAATTTACATATTCTGACTTAAATAATTGTCAATCTCATTTTGTTGCGAATTCAATCTATTTTTTAAATTTTTAATAATATTCATATAAGATCTTTTCTGTGCTTCTGTTTCAGCACTTTGCAATTTTTGTTCGTAATTATGTATACTCTTTTCTGTTTCTTGATATGACCTTATTTTATATGCAACTGATTTTAAAGTATTTAATTTTTTCTTTAATACAGCTATACTTCCAGTAATTGATGAGGAAGACCTCACCTCATTAAATGCTTTTGATAACACCTCTGTTGCTGAGGAAGACAAGACTGATCTATTCGTTATATTTGTCCTGCAATTCAAACTATGAGACGATAATTCTGATAAAGCACTTGACGCTGCTGATTGCATAGAACTCCAATTTACATTTGAATATTTACCCATAAATTCATCCCTTTTATCACTCTAAAATAAAGAACCACTATCAAATGATGTATAGTTTTGTAGTACTGTATCTAAATAATTTTCTACATTGTTTTCTATATTTACACAGGCATCAAAGTTTTTTTTCATTGCTTCAAACAAATCTTTATAGTAATCTTTCGTCTTTGCATTCCATACATTATCGCTACATATCGTCTCGTTAGATGATTCTATTTTTTGCATTTCATATATGAAACTCATTAATTTAGAACTTAACATAGTATTATATTGTCTCATCGTATTAAAATCAAATTTCACAAATCTTATCTCCCATCTACTTAATTATTATTTTTTTATCTTTATAGTATTTATCAAGTGTTTCCACTGCCTTTACATAACCTTTTATGAAATTATTATAAGTCTTTAAAGAACTTGTCATTTTAGATAAATTCTGAATGAAATCACCTGTCTTTTGACTAAATTGCTTTTGATCACTGCCCTGCCAGGCATTTGGTATATTTCCTAACACTTCTCTTACTTGCTTTAAATGAGTTAAACTGTCCTCTATATAACTATCTATTTGGTTCGCTTGCTTATTCAAAGAATCAGTATTTATTTTTATATACATTTTCTCACCCTTTTTTTATTTTATAAATAAGACTTAAACACAACTTTTAAGTCTTATTTATAAAAACCACTTATGTGATTTTTATTAACTATTAAAACTTGCAGCATTTTGTGCAGCTGTTTTTATATTTGTAATACAAACATTTAAGTTTTCTTTAATTGTATTGTATCCTTTTGATAGCTCATTTTTTAATTCTTCTTTGGTTCTAGAGGCTAAGTTACCAGCCCATATATTTGATCCAGATCCAACCTTATCTAATTCACTATCAATTTTTCCTTTTAATGTTTCTAAATTATTTAATATATTGTTTAGTTCATTTCCTATACTTGTTATTACTTCATAGTTATATGTAATATCTGTTTGATTTCCTAATTCTTCTGCAAGATTATCCATATCACTATAACTTGGATTAGCTGCTGAAATGCTTCCATTTCCCAAGTTGCTTTGCTCTAATTGTTGTAATTTTTTATTAAATTCTGTCATTGATTGAGCATATACAGTTCCAAAACTATTGATAAATTGTATTAAACTATTTAAAGTTTGTTTAAAATTATCGTAGTTTTGCTTTGCAGCTGTACCTGTCCAAACTCCTTTTTCTACTAATTTTCTCATTTGAGCTTTGAAAGATTCTGAGATACCACTTACGCTATCACTCTTTCCTCCACCACATAAATAATTGACAATTGTTCTTGTCCAATTTTCAAAACCATTTGGTTCATAATAAAATGTATCATTCATTCTTAATTACCTCCTAATCACATTACTATGTTCCTACTACTAATATTAACATATTAAAAATTATTAGTCAAATTTTTTATTGTATTTTTGACATTTTTTATACATTTTTACATTTAATCTTTTATTCAGATGATTTTTTTATCTTAAAATCCAATAATAATTTGATTTTAGATTGTTTAGAATTATTTATAATATAACCGTATTCATTGGATATTTCTAACCGATCTTCTCTATCAAATTTTATAATTTTTATTAATGATTGTTCCGTTATACCAGAACCAATCCAGATTCCTTTTGTTAAATCACAACCATTTTTAAACCATTCTTCATAAGAATATGATTTCAACATATCAGGATTATCGATAAACACAAATGATACTAATCCCATTTCATTATCCTGTTTCATCATTTTCGCTAATTTATTTTTATTATCATCACTTAATTTATTAATAAAGCCATATACACCATAAATAATATACATATATTTTTTCTGTGTTGCTATTATTTCATTCGAATAATTACTTTGTTCATATGTTTTATATACTTTATCTATATAATCTGATAAATTTTGAATTACTGTGTCAAAATCTTTTGTAAATATTTTTTTATTTAAATTAGGATTTGCCATTGCAATTTCGGTAGAATTAATAAATCTTATTTCATAATCATTTAAATATGTTATTTGATCTACAAAAGTATCTATAAAGTCTTTCATATTTTCTAGTTCATAGGAACATATTAAATTGATTGCATTTTTAGAGAAATTATATTTTTCTATTTCCAATTTTTCTTTATTTACTCCTATTACAACATTTGGACTCGTTAATTCTTTTTCTACATATTTAAAATCAACTACATCTGGAAGAACTGGAATTTTTTTAGCCCGATATGAATATCCAGAGACCTGTTTACTGATAAAGGCCTTTATAAATTCATTCTCATTTTCTGTCGTTATACTAGCTGTTTGAAATTCATATACATTTTCTTTTCTAAATAACCCTCTACCTTTCAATCCTGCTGGAACTTTTCCTTGAACATTACCTAATATACTTGAAAAATCTGTCTCACTATTTTGTCCTAGGGCATAAATTAATTGGAAATTTTGTTTTGTTCTCAATCGAATACTATTTTCACTAGAAGCAGTTAAGATAAAGAAAATTCCATATTTGAATGATTCTCGTGATAATGTATTTAGATTTTCAATTAATTCTTCGTATGTTTCTATTAATCCTTCTACATTATTGATGATTACTACAATGTTTGGCATTTTATGGTTACCTGCTGAAATAAACGAAGTATAGTTACCACCATAGTTTGAAAATTCACCTTTTCTTCTATTTAATTCTTTTTCTAACATTTTGAATAGATTTTCGATTTTCTCTTCTTCTGATATAAAGGCAATATCACCTACATATGGAGACTTTGCATATTTTTTTAAGGTCTCTGCTCCAAAATCCAAGATATAAAAATTTATTTCTTCGGGAGTATAGGAAACCATAGAAGAGTAAAGAAAAGCATTTAAAAACATTTCTTTTCCAGAACCAGCAATTCCATATATAATAGCATTTCCTGCATCGGATAATGGTAATGCTAAAGCATATTGATTTTGACTGTCAGGATCATCATATTCTCCTACAATTGGATTAATATAAAATGGAGTTTTTTGAAAATTATATTTCTGTTTTAATAAATCAATATATATTTTTTCTGGTATTTTTTCAAGCCATAATTTTCTAACATTGATGTGTTCCTGTACTGCTAAATTACTTAAATATTTCACAATATTCGGTAATTCTTCCCCTAATGATTCTACTTTTTCAACTCTTTTTTCATCTTTTGTTGTTGTGACAAAACCGATATTATTAATCACATTGATTGAAGTATCTACATCTTTTCTAAATGTAGGATTAGGATAGTATTGTCCTCCTGCCCAAGCAGATTGTCCTAATGTGAATATTTCATCATAACCAACTTGTAGGTAAAACCGTCCAGTCTTTTTTAAAAAAGCTGCATCGGGTTTTTTTAAAACTTCATTAGAATCTGAAGTATCCTGAACTTTCAAACAAACTCTAAATCTAGTATTTGACCATATTTGAGGATCGACAACTCCTCCTGGTTTTTGAGTTGCTAGTATCAAGTGAATTCCTAAAGATCGTCCTACACGTGCAGTACTGATTAGTTTATCCATAAATTCTGGTTGTTGCTCTTTTAGCTCTGCAAATTCATCACTTATGATAAATAAATGGGAAATTGGTTCCATACCTTCTAGTCTTCCCTCACGATATAATTTTTGATATTTATAAATATCTATTGTACTTTCACTAGCTTGTATTCTCGCTTTATTAAATTCTTGTTGTCTTCTTTTTATTTCACTTTCTATGGAAGCTAGGGAACGATTGAGTTCATTTCCATCTAAATTGGTAATTGTTCCAGCAATGTGTGGGAGTTGATAAGATGCACCTGAAAAAGCTCCTGCTAAGCTTCCCCCTTTATAGTCTATCAATATGATTTGAACTTCTTCTGGATGATAATTTACTGCCAAAGATAAGATGTAAGTAACAATAAATTCTGATTTTCCAGCACCTGTTGTTCCAGCAATTAATCCATGTGGTCCATGATATTTTTCATGTAAATCTAAATTTATAATTTCTCCATTTTTCCCAATTCCAATTGGTACTTGTAGTGATAATATTGGATTACTTTTTTTCCACCTTTCACTACAATTTAGTTGTTCCACTTTACCAACTTGATACATTTCCAAAAATTCATAGGTATCTGGAAGAGCACTTTCTGCTTCTGATTTGATATCAATTGGTATATTCGATAATTCTTTGGCACAATTATAAATTTCATCAGTTGCGGAAAAATCAATTTTAAATTCTTGTACTTCTGAATTTAATACACTACTAAAAATGGTACATTTATCACGTGATACATTGATAAAGTTTTTACATTCATTAGGAAGTGCTGGAACTTTGTCTACTAACATGATAATACTAAAGCCATAATTGATTTTATTTGACATGATGTCTTTTATAAAATCATAACTGTCTATTGATTTTATCGCATCCGTTATAATGATATAATGTGGCATAAATCTACCTATTTCTTTTTCGGTATTTATTCTTTCATTGTAAGTTTTTTCTAGTGAATACATAATTTCACTATAATCTTCATTTGATGCTCCAAAATATCTAATTGCTCCATCATTCGACCAACTATGTGGTAAAACTTTTATATAATCCCAATCTTTTTCATTATCTGTTGACGTAAATGTGACTATTTTCACTTCATCATAACTATAATTCGCCATTACTTGTAATACAAATCGATCGATAAATTCCTTTGTTGTTCTTTCATCGCCTACGATTCCAGTTGCGATATTCTGAAAAAAGGAATAAGTAATAGGAACATGTTCTAATATTCTCTCTTTTTTTCCTAGCTCGTGGGCAATATCAAGAAGATTATCTTCTGACAATGTAAAATGTTCTTCTGGATATTTAATTTCTATTTGCATAGGTTGATTGCCAATCCCAATTGGTAGTGTCAAAAAATCAATATCTGTTATTCTTCGTTGCCACAATTTCACATCATGGGATTTTATTACATTTTGACAATCACTTACAGTAAAATTATTATCTAAAAGTATATTTTTTTGTAATACTAGGGCATTTTCAATTTCCTTTTCTTTTTTATCGATATATTTTTTGTATAATCTTTGTCTTTTTCTTTCGAACATTTTATCAGAAAATTTCTGATATGTTTTAGTAAGTAGTGGCCAAAGTAAACAACTTGCTAACATAGCTCCACACATTACAATAGAAGGAAATGCGGAAGACCAAGTTGCTTCTTTACTTTCAACTCTAGAAAGTGTTGACATTAACATCACTACTGAAGTCATTGCCATTGTTACCATGGGACCAATTGTAAGTACAACAGGTGTTCCATCCTCTTCCTTTTTACTTGGTGGTGCATCAATATTTAATTCAAATTTATCAATCGTTTTATAAAAGTGGGGTGTTCTATAAAAGAAGTCTACTTCTTTATACATGGAATCATCTGTTAATTCTGCATAATCTTCTACATATTCTGCTTTAGATGGTAATACATTTACAAAGGAAGCATTATAATTTAATAAATCATTAGGATTATTGACAAGTAAATAAGCATGTCCGTCTTTTCTAAGTGGAATTATTTTAAGTCCAAATATAAATATGATATCACCATATTCAATTCTTTTTGATTCTAAAACTCTTTTTCCATTGACATATACGGTAGCTTGCCCATTTAATATATTTAAAATGAAATATTGTTCTTGTTTTTCTAACCGAAATGCTTTTTCAGGGACACCACCTAAATTATAACTAATATCACAGTTTTTACCTGATCCTACTATTAATTTTGTCCCAGTTTCCATTCCTAATTCCTTATATGTTTTATCATAAACTGGACTACAATATAAATAATATTTTTCATTTTTGTAATTATTTTTTAAAATGTAAAAGGAATATTCTTTTAAAATGGTATATGGAACTAATAATTCATTATTATCCATAATAAAAGCATCTTGATTGCTTACAATTTGCCAACCATTTTTTGTTCCTTCAATACTAATTAAATTTATTTTTCTTCCATTTTCGAAATCTGTTATCCAGTGACTTCCTTGTATTCTTTCAGGTAGCATAAATATCGATAATTTATTTTTTTTAATTACTGTTATTTGCATTTTTTCACCTTCCTTAATACAAGACTAGTTTTGTACCGTTCTTGATGTCACTATTTTTCACAAACATATTATCATCTATTTTTTCACCAGTTAATTTATCATATAAGCTTTTACATCCGTCATTTACAAAAGTTCCGTCACTACTTTCTTCAACAACTTTAATAATTAGATTTTTTATGGTTCCTATTTTTTTGACAATTGGTATATAAATATCAAATTCTTTTTCTATTAATGGTACATATACCACAATTAATATTTTATTTTTCACTGTTTCACCCCTTTAATACAAGAATAGTTATAATAATGATTGTTAATATGCTATGATATACTTAGAATGGCCAAAAAATTTGTTTTAATTCCCACTACTTAACTCTCCTTATTATAAACTGATTATAGCATAGGAATGGAAAAAATAAAAGATTGAAATTTTCCTAATAAATTCAATAATAGAATAAAAACTTTAAGAAAAGAAGCATTTATTTGTCAGGACATTTTTCTCTTAAAGCTATTTCGTTTACAATTCCATATAATATAGATTATATTTTAATCACCCTAATCTATATCACTGGTTGTAATATATTTTTTTGGTCCTTGATGAAAAGATTCAGCCGAAATCAAAGAAAAATATACTTCTTTTACTTTGTCTTCTGGAATTTGTAAAAACATTAATATTCCTACAACTGTATCTATATCTAATTTAAAGAATATATCATCTTGTGCTAATAAGGTTTTTAAAGTTTTAATTTTTTCATTATCTATATCAGACAAAACTTGCTTTTCCCTATTATCTAATAGTTTTCTTATATCATTAATTGTATAATTCATTTTTCTACCTCTTATCTTTGATTAAGATTTTCTATATATTTCAAATATTCCAATTCTGTCTCTAATTTTACTTTTCCCATACTCTCACTATATAGAAAATGGACGTTTGTTCCTTGATCTTTGTATGTCATATGAAAGATAGGCTCAACCATTGTTTCTGTTTTATTATATAAAGTTTCATATCGTAACCCAATATCTGCTATTGAATCTTGACCTAGCAAATTAGAATTTATTTGTTTAAAATAAACAAATGCTTCATAGCCATCCATATCTTTAGGAATATCCATTTTCATAATTTCTGCCATAGTTTGTGTTGAATTACCAAATAATTCTTGGCTAACATTATTACCACCAAATAATTGTTTTGCCTTATTCATTGATTCTATGAAATATCCGTCTTCACTGACATATCCTAATTTTTTATCCATATCGTATATTATTTTTTGGTAGTTCTGAATTAAAGCCTCATCAATTTGACCCGTTTTATAAATTTTATTTAATCGTGCACCGACATATTGATTATCTAATATAACAAATCCTTTTGTTTCCATGCCTGCTTTTACATTAGCTAAATCAATCGTTCCTTTTATAGCATCAGTAGCATCTGCGATTACTATTTTATCATCGAAAGAAATTTCTATCCATCTATGTGATATTCCATCGCCTGCTTCCCTGATTACTACTTTATCAGGAGAAAAACCTGCATCTAGTAAAGCTTCTCGATATAATTCAGACCAACCCTTACATATAACGGTTTTATTTTCGGAAAGATTCTCAAAAGACATCGCATCATAAAATATTTTTTGTTTCGTAAAGTCATCACCTTTAACAAAATCCATACTATAGTGCAATTTCTTATTTAATTCAAGATAAATTTTTCTCGCTTTTTCCATTGAATTATCGATTCCATCTACTGACGCAAGCAATTCCTTTCTAAGTTGCATTCCAGCATCTTGATTTTGTAATATCTTATTTACCATGGATTCTTCTAGTTGACTAATACTTCCCACTCTTTGTTCTATTTCTGTTTGTAAGGCTCTAGCTTGTACCACTTTATGGGCTAATTCATTATCTAATAACATATTACTTTCGCCATCTAGGTATTGTCTTAATTGATAATCATTTGCTAATAATTTAAAATATTCATTTTTCTTTACTTGAATTTCGATATCATTAAGTTGTCTTATCGGCAAAATTTGTCCTGTTGATGCTAATACAACATCATCTATTAGTTCATTATTTAATCTTTGAATTTCTATATCTGTTATAATTCCTTGACCTGTATCCAATTCATTTTTAAGAACCAATAATCTTTCATATTTTTCTTTTAATGCCTCTGGTATTTTGGAACTATTAGAAGAAATTGAGTTATCATATAAATTTCTAATATCATTATCACTTAATAATTCATTGAATTCATTTTTTTTAAGTTTTATTTGTCTTTCATTTAATGTAACTCCTAATTCTAAAGTACCTGTCAAGGTATCTTCCAATTTAATTTTACTTTCTACTGTGTTTTCTGATTTATTATATGCTTTAACATTAGATAATCCAGATAGTAAAGTAACAGCCCCTTTAGAAATACTTGCAAACCCCATCTGCGTAAGTAATCCATCTGATTGGGCATTGGATACAAAGTTTTCCAAAAATGTCTTGTTTGAATCATTTTTATAAGTTAATGTTCGTGCTATTTCATTGATTAATGGTTCTCCTGGAGCAATCAGTAAGGTAGAAATCGTATGTTTTGCTACTTCTCCATAATTTTTTGACCCTTTCGCTAAACTAGTAAGTTTTCCTGTTATTCCTCCAAAAACAGCTCCAGTTATGGCATGTATATTAGCTGATTGAAGTGCTTCTTTCGTTGTAGCACCTGCTTTCATAGCAGTTTCTCCTTCTGTTCCTGCATCCATTAATGCTCCTGTCACGGCTCCTCCTGCTACTGTAACTACTGTTGGTGCTACCACACCTCCTGCACCTATTCCTGCTACTACATCACCAAGTCCTGCTGTCGCTACTCCAATTGCTACTACACTTGCAAGGTTTCCTAATCCTTTGGATATTTTAGAAAGGGGGGAATCTGGATCTGCATATTTATCTAATCCTAATTTTTCAACTGTTTCATGATACCATTCATCAGAAGACTCTTTTTTGACATTTTCCATTATCTCGTTTGCCTTTTCGTCATTTCCAAATAAAGTACAAACATTGGAAGCCATGACTCCTACTCCATCTCCTAATGCTTCTCCTATATTTCCTATTCCCTCTAAAAAGGACAATGCTGATATTCCTGCACTGGCAAGAGCTGATTTAGCATTATTCTTAGATTTCTCTATTTGATTTCTATGACTATCCATTTTATATGTTCGAACATCAAATAAAGTTTCTGAATTTAAGTTATACTTATCAATGGAATTCCTATATTTATTTACTACACTAGATACAGTACTTGCTTTTATATTGCCAGTTCCATTTGACATTTTATTTTCTAATCCTTCTACATCTTTTATATAATCCTCTAAATATTCACTAATATTTTCTATGTTTTTAGCAATCATATTATAGGTCATATTTACTTTATTTAAAAAACTAGATAATTGTCCAGTTGCTCCAAAAGAAGTACTTGTGAATGTACTTTTTTTATTTTGATAGTAATTTTGTTCTTTTTTTAATTCGCTTTGATTTTGTGCTAACGTTGATGTATTTACGATTACATTCATTTTCCTACCTCCAAAAGCTTTTTTTCCTAGTTTTTAACTCATTGTTGGATATTTTCTAACATTTTTTTTAAGTATTCATCAGTTAATGTTGTTTTTAATTTACTAGCAAATTCTTTTTGTTCATTATCAGAAAACCCTAAACAATAAATTTTATCAATATCATCATGATTAAATAATATTGTTTGTTCGGTAGAAATTACTCCTTCTGGGTAAACACAGGCACAATAGTCATATACTTTATCTTTCTTTTCTACATCTATTGCTGCATATCCTGTTATCATTACTCTCTTTGTAGCAGTTCTTATTAATATCACTGAACCTAGTGGCAAATATTTTGGATATTTTTCTTTCATTTTACATCTCCTCTATTTGTTATTTTAGAATACTATAAATTTAATTTCACTAATATGTTCCTCAATACTTCTCTTCTTCTCCCATTCAGATCATGGTCACAAGTTTGCCCACTATGTCGAACTACATATTAGTGATAATGAAATGATGATGTATTGTTTTATCGCCAGTTGACCACTATCTTGATTTGCGTATGATTCGTTTTCGCGAGATCAACCGTATCGCTCACAATGCCTGATCCTAGAGACGTTATGTGGTACTATCAACTAGATTTTATTTATCTCACTACTTACAGTGTTGTACCAATCTCTCCATGTAGGTGGACAATACTTTTTTGCACCTGCCTCTGACACGGTGTATCCGTATCCTTTAGCAAGCCCTTTAGCATGGGCATAGATAGCATCTTCCCAGCTTTCCCAGCTGGAACGGCCCCAGCCCCAAGCATTGTGGGACTTGAAGCAGTGAGCACCCTTACTACTCTCAGTACAGGCTATTGCTGCTGAGAACCTAGGATCAATGCCCGCTTCATAAGCAGCATCAGCAAATGTCTTTCCATAGCCAGCCAGCGGTGATCCAGCAAGGTATTTATCAAGACGTGGTGCCCACTCATTTACAAAGTTAGTACGCGGGGCTGTCTTTGCATCTTCTTGTATTTTATTAAATATTTTATTGGCTGCAACCTCTACTTCTACTTTTCTTTCTGCATTATCCTTTGTCGGTCCATATTCAATATTAGGAGAAATTTTTCCATCTTTCGTAGTGAATGCTATTCCTAATTGGTCAGACAATATTTGTTCCATTTGATTTTTTCGATATGGTGAAGTGATATTTAATATTTCCTTCATAGCAGTTGCTGCTGTTTGCATTTTTGCCACTGTAGCTGCTTTTGATGCTGTGGTTGCTTCAACTGTTCCTAAATTTGTCATACTTATAGCAGTTCCCGCTACATTATTCATTCTTGCTGTTACTACACCAGCAGCTATCCTACTTGCGAGTATTCCAAGTTCACCAGATACTTTATTATAATTTACATTCTCCATTGTTTCATTTGTCTTTTCTTTATTTCCAAATAAAGTAGAAACATTTGATGCAATTACCCCTGCTGTGCCCATTAATAATCCGCCTATATTTCCGACTCCTTTTAACAAGGATAACGCTGATGCCCCAGTATTTACAAGTGTTGAGTTAATTGAATTTTTATTATTATTGGTTTTCCCTATGTTCGTTGTACTATTAGCACTTTTATATGTTTGAACATCAAATAAGGTTTCTGAATCTAAATTATACTTATCAATGGAATTTTTATATTTATTTACTACACTTGATACAGTACTAGCCTTTATATTGCCAGAACCATTTGACATTATATTTTCTAAGCCTTCCACATCTTTTATATACTCATCTAAATAATTACTAATATTTTCTATGTTTTTAGAAATCATATTATAAGTTGTATTTATTTTAGTTAAAAAACTAGACAATTGGCCAGTCGCTCCAAAAGAAGCACTTGTGAATGTACTTTTTTTATTTTGATAGTAATTTTGTTCTTTTTTTAATTCACTTTGGCCGTTTGCTAACGTTGATGTATTTACTATTACATTCATTTCTCCACCTCCAAGAGATTCTTTTTTTTATTTATTACTGCATTTTTTCTAACATGTTTTTTAAGTATTCATCAGTTAATGTTGTTTTTAAATTACTGGCAAATTCTTTTTGCTCAGCATCCGAAAATCCTAAACAATAAATTTTATCAATATCATCATGATCAAATAATATCGTTTGTTCAGTAGAAATTACACCATCTGGGTAAACACAGGCACAATAATCATATACTTTATCTTTCTTTTCCACATCTATCACTGTATATCCTGTTATCATTACTCTCTTTTGAGCATTTTTTATTAATACTACTGACCCTAATGGTAAATATTTTGGATATTTTTCTTTCATTTTCACACCTCTTCTATTGTAATTTCAGGATATCATAAATTTTAGATTTTTTCAAGTAGTTTACTTGCATAAACAGGATAAAATTATAGTTTAAAGAAATAAGGCATAATTAAGTCGTATAAATCAAGGGAAATACGCATTTTAAAGCAAAAAATACGATTTTATTATATACTAAATATATGTGACAAAGCCAAAAAGGAAATATTCTGATTTAAGCAAAAATGAAATTATTAAAAAAAACTACTTAATATAACACGTTGTGCTAGTTAAAATTTAGGACATTAGAGATTTGTGTAGAACCACCAATCTC
>CAYYCR010000020.1:0-16187 GCA_964470385.1 uncultured Muribaculaceae bacterium
GTTATTTTATTTTCATATAATTTTTGTATTTTTTCATTTTGAATTTGTAACATATTTCTCACCTCAGAAGACACAATATCATAGTCTTAACAGATTGTAAAACAAACAATATTCGTATTTTGTATGAAAAATAATAGACAATTTTTAAAATTTGCTAGACAGAAATGAGAAATTAGAAATATAAAGGAAACAAATATATAAATTTATTTTATATAACATTTTTTCTTCAAAAAATCGTATTATCTTAATAATAGCCTCATTTTAGAAAAATTCCAAAACAAAAAAAGCTATATTCTATTTTAAAATATATGCTTTTCCTGTATATTCTCGTGCCACCTGTTCTAATAGTTCTTTTTCTTCTTCTGACTTTCGATTAATGAGTTCTACAATATCTTTTTCATAATCATTTAATGGTGTTAATTGACGTTTACTAGAAAGATTTTGCTCTACAATTTTTTGTTGTACCCTATTATCTGATACTATCGCAGTTCCCTTAATCACATATTTTTCTGATAATTCTAAGTTAGATGGTAAATTGTGCATATTATAATGCAAAAATAATTGATATAATTCCTTATGTTTTTCTTTTAATAACTCTAAAAAATCACTAGGCATTTGACATTCTTCATTAGCGTTTGAACAATTCTTTCCTTTTTCTTTTACAAAACCTTGCTCAATATAGTAATCTATCTGTTTCTCATCAAATAAATCTTCTACAAATTTACAGAAAAAAACCTCTTTTGTAACTTGTAATTCGTCAATATTGACAACCCCAATACAAATAAATGTTGAGGCATTTTTAGTTTTTATCGAACCAATCACAATTTGATTTGGATTATCATAATTTCTAAAATAATGTCTTCCTGTCTTATGATCTTGCTTCATATGATATCCAATACGATTGTTTCTACAAGTTCTTAATCCTTTTTCTAAAAAGTATTGATACACATCCTCTACAATATCTCCATATCGCATATCTATTCCCCCTTTTTTCACATTTTCGTAAATGTTTTTGCTTTGCTTAATACTTTATTGCTAACTTGAAAAGACTTCAAATATTGTCTTAAAAAGTAAATTTTATCTACATTATTTGCAAATATCATATCACATAATTCCAAGGCCTGTTCTAAGTATATTTCATCATACCAAATCAAACTAGAATATTTATCTTCGTTTTTTTCTCTTCTTTTCATGACTGTATCGTCATCATATTTTTCACTTTTTGAATATTGTAATAAATTCAAAAGAAAGTTTACATTATTCTGCCATATAATAGGATTCATACTACCGTTTGGACAGCGAAATTCAATCGTATTGTTTTGTTCTATATCGTAAAAATTATTATGAACATTATTAAAATTAACTGCTTGTGAACGAAAATGAGTAATATTATTTACAATATCATCAACTTCTAGCTCATGATTTTTTGTTAGTCTTAAATAGTCAGACCAAAAATTGTTTGCCATTGCTCTTGCATACCCTATACTTTTTCTAGCACTTAAATATTCTCCATAACAAAAACGATAAATAATATTTTCATAAATAGACCATAGCTTGATAAATTGTAACCAAGATATTGCTTTTTCTCCTAACACTTGGGTTCCAATATGAATATGACCACCTGAATTTTTGCCAATCGTAGCATATTTTTCTACAATCGAACAAACTTCTTTTAAACAATTCCAAGAAGTTACTTGATCCGTTAGTATTGGAGAATTGATTTCTAAACCTTTTTTTAAAGAGTCATCATGTTTTAAAATCCATTTTTCTAACCATGGTTTATTCATAAACTGGTTTCTAATTGGTTCTAAGGTCACTTGTTCAAGCTCTAATTCTAAGCCAAAGGTAGCACTTTGTTCAAATCCTAATTGTTCTCTAAATTCCAAATAATAATTTTCCATATAATAAAGTAATTCCCATAAATCAGAACCATTCAATAATGAAAGTTGATTATTCTCTTCTGGTTTTAGATACTGAAATAATAAAGTTTCCTTATCCTCTTTTAAACCATGCATGTTAATCCCTCATAATTCTATTGTAATTATCTTTTTTTAATTCTAATTTTTTCATTATTGTATCAGCATCTAATAGTGGATATTTATTTTCTATATTATGAACATATTCAGAAAACTCACTTAAATTATTCGCACTTAGTCCTGCAATAAAATCTTCAATACACATTATCAATACTACATATATAAATGTAAATAATATATTTTCTCCAGTTGATTGCTTTACCAATATATAATCGTCCTTTACTTGACTATAGATTACACACTGAATAAAAGCACCCCTTTGTACTTCCTCTTCTGTAATATTATTTTTAACTTCAGAAATAGTAGAAATTGGTTTTCCCAAAATATCCTCTATTTTTACATCTTTATTCTCTAGTAAAGAAACGATTTCCTCGAATCCTATCTTTTCCATTTTGTAACTCGTAATGGTACGTACATATTCATTTCCTACTAATTCCCATTTTGTATAATGACGCAATTGGATAACATCTTTAGGAAGTTCATTATTATATTGTTGTTCTGTTCTTACATTTCCCAAATTATCATATTCTACCATAACATTAGAATATTCTTTTTTCTCATCGGAATAAAAAGGTAGTTGATTGAAATAAGCAAATCCTCCTGTTACGATTCCCGCTGTTACTAAAAAAGGTGTTCCTAATTTTAGTATACGTGTACTAATCTTTAACTTTCTAATTGTTTTCGCTTTCAAGTTGATTACTTTTAAATGCTTTCGTTCGAATTCTAATATTTCAATTTCTTTTTTCATTTGTTGCAATAACTTCTTTTGAAAAATTTTCTTTTTTTCTCTTTCGCTATTATCCATACTGATTTTCCCCCTTTTCAATCAGCCATATTACTATACACGAAAATAGACTCGCTGTCAAATTACATTTCAAAAAAAGCATAGCATTCATACTACACTTTATCATTACTAATTTGAGACTGCTTGACTTGGTGATACTTCTACTGTTGTTGCAGCTGGTTTTGTTACTTGCCAAACACTCGCTACATTACAACTACTACTTGATGGCTCTGGTGATGGCATCTGCATTTTTATTATCATTGGTACTTTAAATGCTTTTCCAAAAGCGACACAAGTTCCTGGTTGCAAACTTTTTTGTTTCTCAATAATATCCGCACTAATATTTGGAAGCATTTTTTTGATGTAATCCAAATCCCTTGGATGTGTCATTTTAAAGATAATAAAATTACTACATTGGGAAATTACCGTTTCCGATATTTCGACTGGTCTTTGAGATATCAAGTTAAATATCAATCCATACTTTCTACCCTCTTTGGCGACACGTTCGAAAATATTATATCCAAGTAAAAATTTATCTGTGTCATTTTGAACATACCGATGAGATTCTTCTAAGAAAATATGAAATGGGATACTGGCCCTATTTTTAAGTCGTTTGGTAAATTGAAATAACATTTTCGCATAAATTTTAGTCACAACTTTAGCAAAACTATCATCGACATCTTCTAAATTGAAATTAATAATTTGGGCTTTTCTTCCCTCTTTGGTTGCTACCAAACTAGAAATATAGTTTTCCACGGTAATATATTGTGGATAATCAAAATATTGAGCATTTTCCCCAATTGCTAGTGCATGAAGTCTAACTTTAAGCGTAATCGCTTCCCCTGATATTTTTTCATTTCTAAGTAATCCCTCAGAAATCAGAGTAAATTCTAAAGCTTTCTCTAAATCTTGCAACGTATAATAATGATTTCTTTTTACTTCTAATGTTTCTAACTCTTCTTTAATAAAGCTAGATACATATTCTGTCATTAGATTGCTTTCTGGGAAGTTTCCAGCTGTATCAATGATAAAACACTCTCTTAATTTTCTAACATATCCTAGTCCTTGCACAGGGGATTCTAAGTTAAATTGCGGTGTGGAACAAGTAGCTAGTATCGCAAACACGTCATTTCTTTTACTTGCTGATGTTTGGTTGGTATATAAAATTGTCATAATGGCTTTGGCAATTAAATGATTCTTATATTCATTGGCAACTTTGGCATCACTTGAAAAAATGGCTACCAATTTAAGCATTCTTTCAATAATTGGGATTTGAGAATGGGTTTCGGCTCCAAGCAACAAAGCCATATCATCAACATCCAATAACCAAAGAGGAATCCGAAGTTTTAAAGAGGGATCATCTACTGGATTGGTTGTGTAAAATTTAAAATTGTAATTAGGATTTGTCTTACCAATTGTCATAAAAGCATTATGATATTCCCCGTAAGCGTCAAATATAAAGAAATTGGATTTATATGGTAAAAAGCTAGGGCTCGCAAATACATTTTGAAGTATACGAGCAACGCCACATGATTTTCCACTTCCTGTATTTCCGAATACGGCCATATGATTACTAAATAAATCGTTAATATCCACATAAATAGGATAATCATCATATAATGGACTTACACCAAGTAGTAAACTTTCCTTTTTGGGAACTCCTACAATAAGCGCTAATTCCTCTTTACTAATCACCCGAATTTGAGCAGATAAGGTGGGTTTTCTAATAACACCTCCTACAAAATGATTATTCACGATTTCTCCTAAAAAACCTACTTTTATTAATTTTTCGCTAATATCTTGTACTTCTCCTAATATTTTTTTATTATTATCTTCAAAGATAACATGCATATTCATTAAGTTAGTTGCAACTAAAGTTCCCTCTTTAATCTCTATATGGGCAACATTATCACTAATATAAACGATTTTTCCAAACATTTTTATTCCCCTTTCTATATCCATTCTTCAATTTGTTCTTTTGTTTTTTTATCTACGTTTTTTATAATTTGACGGATTTGTTTGGCTTTTTCGAGTAAGTGTAGTTTTTCTTCATACTCTACTAATTTACTACTGGTTTCCTTGATATTTTTATGGACTGCATTTCTACTAATATGATAGTTTTCGCTAATCTCAGATAGTGTTAGGTTATTAAAATAATATTCTTCAAAATACAAACATTGTTTTTCGGTTAATAAAGCATGGTAATAATCGTATAAAGTACTTAGATAAATGGTATCCTCTAGCATTTATTTTTCCTCTGCTATGAAATCTTTAAAAAGACCATAAATATATTTTTCAATATCAAATACTTGTAAATCTGCTTCTCTTTCCCCAAGTCCAACAAATTTAACAGGAATGCCTACGCTTTCTTTAATTGCTAGTACAATACCACCCTTAGCTGTTCCGTCTAATTTGGTTAATACAATTCCACTAATATTGGTAATTTCTTTAAAACTTTTGGCCTGACTAATTCCATTTTGTCCCGTTGTTGCATCAATTACTAGTAATGTTTCATGAGGGGCACCAGGAATTAGTTTTCCGATGACTTTGTTAATTTTCTCTAATTCATTCATCAAGTTTACTTTGTTTTGAAGTCGTCCTGCTGTATCGATTAAAACAACATCATAAGACTCTTTTTTGGCAATTTCTAATCCATCATACATAACACTTGCTGGATCTTTGTTTTCACTTCCAACTACTTTAGAGCCAGTACGTTTTCCCCACTCTTCGATTTGTTCTACAGCTCCTGCTCTAAATGTATCACCAGCAATCAACATTACTTTTTTTCCTTCTTTTGTAAGCTTATAAGCAAGTTTTCCGATGGTTGTTGTTTTTCCGACTCCATTAACTCCCACAAATAAGACAACGGTTGGAGATTCTTCACTATACTGAATTTTATTTACGATGACTTCGTTATTTACATAGATAATAAACATTTCATCCACGATAATTTCTTTCAAATCTTCTGAGTCGATAATATTTTCATGTTTCACACGTTTTTTTAATCGACTGATAAACTCCATTACGGTTTCGACTCCAATATCAGCCATAATCAAAATTTCTTCTAGTTCTTCAAAGTATTCATTACTGACTTTTTTATGTTTTTTATTTAGAAGAGTCAATTTCGAAACAAAATCATTTCTCGTTTTTTCTAATCCCTTATCATAAAGCTCTGTTTCTGTTTTTGATTCTTGTGTTTTGAATATCTGTTTAAATTTATCAAATAGTCCCATGTTAAATCCTCTCTTTCATTATCCTATTTTACACGAAAAAAAACGATATTACTAGACAAATTCGTAAAAAAAAGTTATAATGGTAAAGTCTAATTTCGAACAAATAAAAAAAGAAAGGAGAATTTATGAAAATTTTAAATGAAAAGGACACGAAAGTCTTCGCACTTGGTGGCCTTGGAGAAGTTGGAAAAAATATGTATTGTGTAATGCATAATGATGAAATTATTATTACGGATGCAGGGATTACTTTTCCAGATGACTTAATGGGAGTCGATTATGTAATTCCTGATTTTACTTTTTTAAAACAAAATGAAACTAAAATAAAAGGTTTATTTATCACACATGGACATGAGGATCATATTGGAGGAATTCCCTTTTTATTGCAGGCTGTTGATATTCCTGTTATTTATGCACCAAATCAAGCCGTTGGCTTAATTCGTAAAAAATTAGAGGACCGAAATATTCAATATAAAAATATCGTTGTTTATACTGAGGCAACAAGAGTAAAGTTTAAAACAATGGAAGTGGAGTTTTTTAGAACAACTCACTCTATTCCTGATTCTCATGGAATTTGTATTCATACTCCAAATGGGACCATTGTAACAACGGGCGATTTCAAGTTTGATTTGACCCCAATTGGACCTATGGCAAATTTATCAAAAATGGCTTCCATTGGAGATAAGGGGGTTACTTTACTATTAAGTGATAGTACCAATGCTTTAAATGAGGGAATGAGTGCTAGTGAATCCAAAGTAGATGCTGCGGTTTCTGATATTTTTTCAAGACATCATGGTAGAATTATTATCGCAACATTCGCTTCTAATATTTATCGTTTAAAGCATATTGTCGATACTTGTAAAAGAAATGGAAGAAAAATTGCGATTTTTGGAAGAAGTATGGAAAATAATATTGAGATTTCTATTCAAGGGGGATATATTAAAAATAAGGATATTTTTATTACACCAGATGAAGCAAATCATCTTCCTCCTCACAAAGTTTGTTTACTTTGTACGGGAAGTCAAGGAGAACCTTTAGCAGCTTTATCTAGAATTGCCAACGGAAGTCATAAGCAAATTAAATTACAACCAAATGATTTAGTTATTTTTTCTAGTAGTACGATTCCTGGGAATGCTCTTAGTATTTCAAGAACCATTAATAAGTTATATTTAAAAGGTGTCGAGGTTTGTACCAACACGTCTTTAAATGATATTCATACATCAGGACATGGTAGTGAAGAGGAATTAAAGTTGATGTTACGATTAATCAAACCAAAATATTTTATGCCTTTTCATGGGGAATATCGGATGCTTAAAAAACATGCGGATATTGGAATAGATTGTGGTATTCCTAAGGAAAATACGTTTGTTCTAGGAAATGGTGATGTTCTTTCTATTTATAAAGGAAAAGTTACCAAAGCTGGTACTGTTCAAGCTGGTGATGTTTATGTTGATGGAAATCGTATTGGTGATGTCGGTAATGCAGTTTTAAAAGATCGTAAAATAATGGCCAATGATGGTATTGTTGTTGTCATTGCAAATATTGATACCAATCATCATAAGTTACTTGGTAGACCAAATATTACAACGAGAGGTTTTGTTTTAGTAAATGATAATTTAGAGTTAATGAAAAAATTAGAAGAAATTAGTAAGAGTGCTATTATTTCAAAATTGAAAAAACAAGTAAATTATTCTGAAATTAAAAATGAAATTATGACTATGTTATCAGGTTACATTTATGATGCAACAGGAAGAAAACCGATTATTTTACCCGTAATAATGGATATAAAAAAAGAAGAGAAAGCAGTTGCCTAACTCTTCTTTTTTATCATATTATAAAAGATAATACTTCTTCATTCGTTTAAAAAAACTCCATCTAAATAGATAAAGTTTTCAAACATTTTCTTATTAATGTGCAAGTTTTATTACAAAAGCAAGCATTTTCGTAAAACTCGTAAATTTTCATTTGCACTATATTATTATATTCAAAACAATAAAAATTATTTCACTAATTTTTTTGGAGTTTTTCCTTGATCTAACAAATTTCTTAATTGATTTAATAATTCATCATAAGTGATTCCATGTAGTCTTCCTGAACAACGATTATAGTGTCCTCCTCCATTACAAGCTGTTGCGATTGCTAAAATATCTACATCGCAATTTTCTATTTTTTTTAATTTAACAGAGTAATTGTCCTTTACACCAATTATAAAAATACTAACTGGAAATTCCTCTGTTGGTTTTATTAGGTCATCGAATTTAGGATGCTTAATCAAAGAGTCAACATTAGCATCACAAAATAAAGTATATGCTTTGACTCCCTCAATTCCAAAATCCAATTCTCGAATTTGATTATAAAGTTGTTGTTGTTCCTCAGATAAACTACAAAGAGTTGTTATGGCTTCTAATCGTTCTTCTTCTTTTAATCCTAATTTATTAATCATACTATGGGTATTTTGGGAAATATTACGTGTTAAACAGGAACTATCTGATAAAATTCCCATAAATAAGTTTTTTAAAGTATCTTTTTCCAACAAACTAATATCTAATGTTTCTACTAACATTTCACAAGTAGAAGAATATGTAGGTTTGATTGTTCTATTAGAAAAATTAATATTTAATTCGCTCCTATTTTTATCATGATGATCTATCAAAAATCTTTTACTTTTAATCACCCTATCTAACAATTCTACTCCATACGTTCTATCTTCTTCGTTTACATCACAAACACAGATAGAATCAAAAGATATTTTTTCTACTTCTTCTATAGAATAATATCTGATTTGTCCAAATAACTTATTTACAATTGCATTTTTTTCTAAAATCAAATATACTTCATTTTGATTTGATATTTTTCTAAGATATGTTGCTAAACTACTTGATGAACAAATTGCATCATAATCTGGATTTTTATGCGTTATTATAGCAATTTTATTTTTCATGTATTTATTCCTCCTTCAATTATATTATAAAATAAGAGAAAAATAAACACTAATATATATTATTTATATAGAACATAACTAAAAATTATATTTTTTATTAACATTGATTTTATAACAAAAAAATAAGATTTCAAAAAGGACAAACCAATCAGATTTGTCTTTGTTCTTTTTAATGTTTTAATTTTCTTCCAATCAGTGCTAATAAAGAAACTACAATAAAGGCAATTCCTACCGTTCTAAATGGAAAACTTTTTTTCTTTTGTTCTTCTTGGTTTTGATTTTCATTATTTGTTTTATTTCCATTTGAACTAGAATTATTTTTATTACTGTTATCTTTATCTATATTACTTTGGTTAGAATCTTCTTCCTCTTTTGGCGTCTCTTCTCCATCTAAAATTTCCTCATCACTAGGATTTTTTTCATCTCCTACTTGATTATTATTTTGATTATTACCATTAGATGGCACTAGTGGTTTTGTTATAGTTCCACCATTACTTGAAGATCCTGAATTATTTGAGGAATTTGAATTATTTGAATTATTGTCACTTGGTTTTGTTGGAGGATTATCATTTCCTGTATTTCCTCCAGTATTACTACTACTTCCAGAAACCACAAATTGATTGTTTCCTTTTAATTCTAAATCATTTTTTACAATTGATTGATAAGTAGCATCTACAATTGTAAGAGAAGCTAGTTCTATTGTATAAGTAGTTTTATCACTTGTTTTACTTTTGAATGTAAGAGTTCCAAGTGTCAAATTTCCCTTTTTATCTACTAAATTATTTTTCTGATTTCCAGTTGTGACAATCAATCTAACTGTTCCATTTTGTTCATCATAACTATATCTTTTGGTATAATTAGAAGCAATTACACTACTCCAATTAACACCTGTTAAAGATACTTGCCCATTTATTTTAAATGTTGCATCAATTCCACCAACGAATCCTTCTTCAAATGACAAATTTATTTTTACATTGCCATTATCTGAAGTTGGTTCCATAAGTGTTTTTGCTTCAATATGAGATATTCCAGAAAGGAATAAAACAATACTAAAGAATGTCCATATTATCTTTTTCATATTAATTATTTCCTTTCGTTGTATCTATAATTTCCATAAATGGTAGACTGTCATACTCTGGTAAATTAGTAACAGTTAATGATGTACTTGTTAAACGTTGTCCCTCTAGGGTAACAGGGTCATTTACTCGATATAATTCGGCTCTTACACTGGTTCCTACCATTTTTTCATATTCTTCTTTGCTTACTACATAGAACCAAATACCATCTGCGATTTCATTTACGTTATCTTCGCTATCTAAAGCTGCAAATAAGAAATTTTCCCCATTATATCTAACAGTACTATCTTTTGAATCTACAAGTAACATTGCATTAAAGGCTGGATTTCCACGATAGTTTCCTTTAAATACAACATATCCTGCTGGAATTGGATCATGGTCCTTATCATAAACAAATGGTTCTTTTAAAATTCCCACTGTTTCATTAGACATTTCAACATTATCTCCTGGAGGAGCAATCAAGTCTAATTCTGCACCACTAAGTCCTACTTTGTTCCCTACTGATTCAATTTTCACATAAGAAACATTATCATAAGTCCACATCTGATTTCCACCTGTAGTTCCCTCTTTATCAAAATAAACAATTTCGGTATAATTATTGTCCTTATTTAGATTGAACATTCCTGTTTTTGCCAAGGTCCAATTTTCTCCATTAGAACTAACATAAATATTATATTTAGAAATTGTATCTGCCATTACAGTTCCATTTTCTAAGGCTGCTTGATATTTGATTCCAGATAAAGACATTTTACTATTAAGACGAACAATGACATAAGCATTTCCTGTATCTATTTTCTTTTCTACTTTTCCATTATTATAGACTAATGTTGCAATTTTTTCTGTTCCATGAAAGAAAGTTGTTGTATCATTATCAATCAAATTACGTACAGTTAAGACATTCTCATCCATTTCTTCATCTTCGTGATCTACTAAATCATTTGCTGCTTTTACATTAGATTCAATCGTAAAATTACCTTTTTTAATACTTCCATCGTGTGCGACTTTTACTTCTTCTAAAATATAAGGCTCTGTTTTATTTAATAAGTAATCATAAGCAATTACTTCATAAGTTAATGCCCTATTATTAAGTGCTCCTATTTGGTCTATAAATTCGTTATTGGTTGTAAATCCAATACTTTCTCCATTTCTTCTAATTTCGTATCCTAAAATTTCTGTTTGATCTTTATTTACGTTCATTTCTAATGTAAAACGTTTGTTTTGGCTATCTGTTTCTTTGAAGTTAGCAGAAACGGTTGTATCCTGTGCCATTCCTACTCCGCCATCTAAACGGTATCTTCTAGCTTCATCATTAAAAAACCATATTGCTCTTGTTTCTTCTTCAAATTTAGAAGCATATTCTTTCGCTGTTTCACTTGGTTGATATCCCCATTTTTCAAAAAATGGTACTAAATTTTTTCCTGCTGCTTCACTGGCATACATTACAAGTAAATCCTCTTTGCTCCCCTTTAATGAAGAAGTTCTAGCTAAATGATTGATTCTAGCATAAATAGAATTTTCATCTTCAAATGTTTTATTATCATCATAAGCTAGATGAAGTTGCCAATACATCCCTAGACTAACAAATACATTTCCTGCTTTTCCAACCGTATTAGATGTTACTTTTTCATAAATTTTTGGATAAATATTACTTGCTTCTAATCTTGATTTTGATTTGTCATTAGCAGTTTGTGCTAAAAGAGAAAACACATTGTTCGTAACTTCTGCATAAGCCAAGCTTCCTTGGTTAATTTGATGTCCAATTTCATGGCTAATTCCCCAACCGAAATATCCATTAAATGAACCATTATTGTAAGTTTTTCCCTGTAATAATCCACCAATTGAACCATATCCAATTCCAACATGGTATCCTCCAGCATACATAAATGCACCATCGAACATACGCATATAACGAATATTAATTCTAGCTGCTGGTGCTTGATCTTTCACATCTGTTGGTGCTGTAGATAACCCTTTATGACGATAGAACATATCTACCATTTCATCAAAAGCATTGGTTGATTCTAATACTCGATTTACTTTTTCATCGATTGTAGTTAAATTAGAATTAATGGCATTTTGTGTAGCTGTTGCTGCTACCGAAAATAGTCCTTGTCTTGTCACAATTTCTGTTGCATTTAAAACACTTGTTCTCTCATTATATTCAAGTTCTTGTTCTTGATATTTCGTTGATAATTTACTTGTATAAGTTTCTAATTCTTCAATATAAGTTTTAATAAGTGCTTTTTTGGTTGCTTCATCTGTTACATTATGAAGATCTAATACTGGTATTTCTGTTCCACCACTGACACGAATTTTAATTTCAGATCCTGCTGTTGCACTTGGGTAACGTATGTAAACAGATCCTCCTCTTTCATCAGCCATCGATCCAATTTTTGGAACATCGATAATGTTTTGACCTTTTTTCAAATTCACAGTTTGCGTCCATACATTCGCTTCTGCATAATGTTGTGTAAATACTACTT
Source organism: uncultured Muribaculaceae bacterium (assembly GCA_964470385.1). Taxonomy (GTDB): domain Bacteria; phylum Bacillota_I; class Bacilli_A; order RF39; family UBA660; genus MGBC102946. The sequence goes on from CAYYCR010000020.1 coordinate 12,551, forward strand.
GTGGCAAAACTTTATTGTTGGTTCCAACATAGATTGTTAATTTTTCGCCTGGTCTTACAGCTACTCCTAATGGTTGATAGTCACTGATACTCATGGCAAATCCTACATGACCATTTTTGTTATTACTGATACTTTGATCTACAACCATGACCTTTCTAATGGCTTTATCATTTAATATTTTTCTAGCGTACTCCAAATCATTTAAGATTACACTACGATTTGGATGATATTCATCGCTTGCTTCTTCTTTGGTATTAGCACGTGTTTCTAATGCGTCAATCATTTCTTCTGTTACGTTATCTTCTAATTCTACACGTAAATCATCTTTGAATAATGCTGCTACGTCATCTTCTAATGAATTATACTCATAGAATTTAATTTCTCTTAAAGCATTATATCCACTTGCTGCATAATTAGCTAAGCAAAGTCTAATTTTATTGGTATTTACCTTTGTTGCAAGCTCCACTTTATAATATTTTTGTCCATTTTTACTGGTTGCACTTCCGATTGTTGCATTCACACTTTTTTCGGTTCCATTATCATCGTAATATACTCTTACATAGAAAAGAGAATCCGTATCTTCTTTTGGTACTAAGAACATGTGATTAATCTGATAAGTATTATCAAATTCAACAACAATTCCAGCATTACTATTTACATTAAATCCACCAGTATCCCAAGTATTAGCTTGCCAATAGCTTTCATAGTTATTATCAACTAATGCATAACTGTTCAAGGATGGATAATTGCTTCCTGTCTTTATTTGAACAGATTTAATATGGTCTGTTACTTCTGTACCATTTGGTCGATTGATTAAACCATAATTATAAGTATCTGGCATAATATAATCTTTTGTTGTTCCAATTGCGGTACTAGATTTTGCACCTTCTCCTAGATGATTATTTCCACTGATTTGAATTTCATATTCTGTGCTTGGCTTTAACCCTCTAAGTTGATAGCTTGTGCCACTCACACTAGATATTTTGGTGTATTCTGTTGTCCCTTTTTCTCTATAATAAATGTTATAATTTAAGGTATCATCCATCTTTTTATATCCGATATTAAATCCTGCATAAACAGGGGTAAGTGTTACCATATCAACAGCTGGTGGTAAACGGTTAGGCTCAGGTGTTACTGTGATTTCATCACTACATGCACTTCTCCATTCTTGGTTTACGGCCTGTACACATACTTTATATTGGGTATAATTTTTTAAATCTCCAATGGTAAATTCTTCATAAGTTGTTTGATAAATGGTATTTTTGGCTACTTGATCGCCATTCATCTGTTTTAAAACAATTTCGTATCCAGTAATGTTTGATAAACGGTCATAAGTAATGGTTGTTGCTTCACTTTCCGTTGTTGCTTTTACATTAGTTGGTTTTTCTATTTTTGGTGTTGGTATTTCTTCATAAACGTTGTTTAGAAATTCTACTTTTGCGATTTCTGCTAATTTATTACTTGATGTTTCTGTAATTTTAATGGTTACTTTTTTAATAGCAATTTGTCCTTTTAAGTCAATTACAATTGTATTAGGACTTGCTTTATCTGTAAATGGTGCTATATTCTCTGGTAATGAAAATTGGTTTTCAAATTGATATTCTTTTCCATTCTCATCCGTAATAATAACCAATGTCTTTTGTGGAACATTTTCAAGTCCTGTTTCTAATCGAAGTTCACTTGTTGTGATACTTTTTTTAAGGTTAAATGTTAATTCGGCTGGGTTTTCTTCTGAAATGTTTTCTTCTTTACTAGGGCTTATTTTAACACTTCCATCATCGGTTAAAACATCTGATAATGTTCCCTCACCACCAACCATTTCTATTTTGGTTTCGTCTAATATTGCAGTCGTATCTACAACGCTAGCACTCTTTTTGGCACCATTCATGGTTGCTGTAATATAATTTAAGTCAGCAATATCGACTTTTCCATCACGATTTAAATCATAATTACTAGAAAAAGAACCAAAATGTGCAATCATATCATCAATATCAGTATCATTAATGATATTATCATGATTCACATCTCCTACTTCAAACATTCCTGATTCATTCGATAGGCTAATTCTCTTGGAATAATCATCTAAAGTGACACTACAATTAAAAGATTTATATCCATTTCCGAAAAGTTCAATGGTATAGTCTCCTCTTAAAAGTCCATAAATGGTAATTCCATAATAAATAATAGAGTCTTTATCACTGGTTCCCATTAATGGTAATCCGTTTTCATCTAGTTTCCGAATGGAAATATCTACGGTCTGATTTCCAAAAATATAAGAACTGTTTTTCATTCCGGCTATTCCATTTAAATCGACTTGCATTCTTAGTCCATCTTGGTCTTTTAAATAAAAGCCGATGTTTGAATTTTCTGTGTTTTGAATTGGTAAAACAAATTTTAAATCAATTTCAAGATTTCCTTTGGCTTCTACTGGTTCAGAATGCGTTATAATCTGATTTTCCGTAGTTTCTTGTTCTACTGTATCTGGTGTTAGGTCTAATGTTTCTGCAAGAGCTAATGTGGATGGTGCAAGATAATTAAATGCGATGCAAAAGCATAAGATCCAACTAATGATTTTCTTTTTCATTTTCTTCACTCCTTTACTACTATTATACATATGTAATAATAACACACTAATTGTCAAAGTTCAATTGGGTTTTAACATTTTTAGGCAAAATTTAATAGTTTTTAGTCCTATTTGATAGAAAATTAACTAATTTTGGAAATCACTGGAAAAAACAAACCTTTTTATTTTATGAATGATTAAAAAAAGAACACGATAGAATACTACCTATTTTAGCAATTCCAGTTCGTGTTCTTCTTTTTCTAAGTCCTGTCTTTCTTTTTCTACAATATGAGCTGGTGCTTTAGAAATATATCCAGCATTTGACAATAATTTTTTTCTTCTCTCGATTGAGGATTTCAAACGTTCTTTTTCTTTTTCTCGTTTTTTCTGTTCTTCTTGCTCATTCATGCTTCCATCATAACAAATATAAATGTTTTGATTAGAATAAACAATTGGAATTTCTTTTAAATTAGAAATAGAGAGAGAATCTTTCTTTATAAAATGTGCTTCTTCTATTTTTAATAATCGTTTCAATATAGATGCTACTGGTTCTTTCAATGTATCTTGATATGCGAAATAAAAGTCATTTGGTATTTTATTTTCTAGTTTGATTCGTCTTACTTTTGATATTAAAGTAATCATGTCTTCTATGACATCTGTATTTTCAAAAAAGTAGTTTTTATCAACTGTTGGATAACAGCTAGTCATAATTGATTCTTCATGCTCAGGCAACATCATATAAATTTCTTCTGTTAAGAACGGTGTTAATGGAGCACATAATCTTGCTAAAGTTTCTAAAGCCTCATACATAGTTTGATAAACAGCCATCTTAGATTCAGTTAATTCACTAGCCCAGAATCTTCTTCTGTTACTTCTAATGTACCAATTTGATAGGTCATCATTTAAGAATGGGATAATTAATTTAGCAGCTTTATTTAAATCATATTCAGAATAAGCTTCATTAACGCCTTTAACTAATTTGTTTAATTTTGAAATTAACCATCTATCAATTAATTCTCTATTCTTCATTGGGATATCATATTCTCTTGGATCAATATTATCTGCATTAGCATA
>CAYYCR010000021.1:0-16058 GCA_964470385.1 uncultured Muribaculaceae bacterium
AGCGAAAAGCCTGCTTGTATTATTCAGTTAAATGAATATATAAAACAATTAGAGACAGCGTTAGGATTAAATACTGAAGAAGAGTTAAAGATAATGAAAAAATAAATAGAAAGGTAAGTAACTAGAATTTGGAAAGCCTTTTTTATTACGTGCCATATGTTAATGCACTCTAGTTTTTAGAGTTAAACATAGATTAAACCGCGATTTTATAAGGAATTTCACGGTTTTAATTTTATAAAAAAAGAGTGAAAAAGTATGGACTTTAGCATTAAAAGCTTCATAAAAGATGAATATTTTAAGAAAAGAATCAGGATAATTTATAAGTTAGGAATCGAGCAGAATTAATGCTCATATTCTAAGAATTAATATATAATTATGGATTTGAATGATAGTGAATTGAGGTGAATGATATGAACGAAATAGATAAAAAAAGTTTAGAAAATGCAAAAAAACTATTTTCAAGTGGTGATATTAATAATATTGAAATTGGTACTACAAAAGGATTGCAACAAATCCATAAATATCTATTTAATGGTTTATATGATTTTGCTGGTCAGATTAGAAAAGAAAATATTTCTAAAGGCAATTTTAGATTTGGAAATTCTCTATATTTAGAAGAAATGTTAAAAAAAATTGAAACTATGAATGAAAAAACTTTAAATGAAGTTATAGATAAGTATGTTGAAATGAATATTGCACATCCATTTTTAGAAGGAAATGGTCGCAGTACAAGAATTTGGTTAGATTTGATATTAAAGAAAAATTTAAATAAAATTGTTAATTGGGAAAAAATAGATAAGAAATTGTATCTACAAGCTATGGAAAGAAGTCCAGTTAATACTTTAGAAATTAAGACTTTAATTGAAAATAATTTAACAGATGATTTTAGTTTAGATAGTTTTTTTAAAGGAATAGAAACATCATATTATTATGAGACTAATGAATAAGAAATTATAAAAAAATTTGTAATCTTTTAAGTCATGGTGTCATATAAATACTACTTCAATGATTGGAGTTTTGATGTATTTAGAGAATCTTCTATTCAGTAACTTCGAATCAATAAAATAGATAAATTAAGTCAAAAATGAGACTTTCGAAAAAGTTATGTAAATGGTAATTTTTACTTTTTGTGTAGAGCCATCAAAATGTTGGTTCTTTTTTATTATAACAGTTAGTAAAATATTGCCAATAAATCTGCTGTTTATTGTGCATATAAATTTTCATTTGGATGACTTAAATTTAAATAGCAAGTATAGGTACATTATGTTCCTATTAAAATGGCTATTTTTTTTTGTTGTAGATTTTGTTCTATTGCTAAAAGTTTTAAATGTCAACCATAATGTTTTTATGCTAGCAATTTTTTTTATTTACATGTTCACATCTTTGTTTTTACCCGATTTTTTATAAAAATATAGAATGACATGATATAATATAGAAAATGATAGATAATAGGCAATAAAATTCACAATTAGCAAAGGAAAATATCATAATACATTTGAATGAAAATATTTAGAAGAATTTAGGAGGTCAAATATGGCAATTGTAGTTAATATAAAGCAAAATCAAAAAGAACTTAAAAAGATAGATTTAGCAATATTAAAAAAATGGTTAGCAAAAGAAAATTTATCATTTGGAGTTTTAAATGTCGCCTTTGCATCAGATGAATATGAGGGGAAAAATGATATTCGAGGCACTAGTTTTGTCATTTATAACCCGAAAATAATAGGACGTGGTGTAGGATTTTTTTTAGATCAAAATTACGATTTAGAACTAACAGTTAATTATTTTAATAGTGAACATGATATACAACTATTCTATCAACTAATTAAAAAATTCTGTGATTGGTTTCATATTACTGAATTTGTACAAGAAAATAAATTTTATTCTACTGATGAATTAGAAAAATTAACGACAGAAGCAATCAATACCAATCGACATTTATTAAAAAATGAGTTAGAACGGGGATTTACCGTTTTTGGAGCCATTTATCCTATTAATATTGAGAACTCTTTTTTATTGAAAATAAAACAATTAGAAGAACAAGAAATAGCCAAACAGTACCAGCACTATTTAAATGATAAACAGCAAGAGGATTACTATTATGCCAAAGCAATTATGTATGAAAAAAAAGGACAAATATTTGGATCTTATGTATTAACAGAGGGTGTTCCATCAATTATTCCATTGAAACCTTATATTCCAATTGGTTATCAATATTCAAAGGATACAATAGTAGGAGCATGGAATATTCAGTTTATAGGAGGATCTGAATTTAAGCGGATAGGGGAAGTCCCATTTGAACAATTAAACCAATTATTTGCATTACAAGATTGTCCTAAATTTGATGAAGATCATATTATTGTAACACTTTCAAAAAAACAAATAGAACAAATAAAGCAAAGAAAAACATTTGAAAGCTATGTCAAGGAAACTTTACCTTGTAATATTGAACTAGTATGGAATACTATTACGAATAACGAAGATTACCGTTGGAGAAGTGATATTTCAAATATTGAAATTGTAAATGAAAAAAATTTTATTGAATACGATATCCATAATTTTGCTACTAAATTTACAATTACGAAAAAAATAGAAACAGAAGAATACCAACTAGATTTTGATAATCAAAACTTATATGGTCATTGGATTGGAAGATTCAAACCAATAAATGAACAGAATACTGAAATCGAATTAATAGAACAAATTACTATAAAGCAAAAAAAAGCACTATTGATAAAAGCAATAGTGAAAATGAGGCAAAAGAAATATATAAATGATTTAAAAAAGGAAATCAGCAAAAAAAAGAACTCAGTTTCATAAATATTTGTTTCACTTAGTTATTTTACTTTAGGATCTTCAAATAGTTGATCCATTTTAACATCTAATACCTGGCTAATATTCCAAAGTACAGGAACACTAACCATTTGTTTTTCAGATTCTAAAGTTCCAATCAAACCGATACTGACTCCAATTGTTTCGGCTAAAGTAGCTTGCGTAATTTGCTCTTTATGGTTTAAATTGTATAGATTACGATAATAACGTACATTACTACCAATTAATTTTGCTAATTCCTGTTTGTTTTCCTTGTCATATAATTTCATTCCATCACCTGTACTGCTATAGATATATATCATCATTGTATCCTTTTAGTGAAATGAATACAATTCAGTATATATAACAAAATATTAGTTATACTGAGAAAAATAAGGTATAATAGATTGGAAAGGAGTAATAGATATGAAAGAGGAAACAGATGTATTATATGTAAAAAATGTAATAGAACCATTAGAAGAATTAATACAAAAAATACAAATCTCAAATGAATATTCAAAAGAAGAAGTAGAAAAACTGGATAAATTATTATTAGAAAAATATTTAATTTTAGAGAATATATTACAGGAAAATTCTAGTAATAGTCAAGAGTTTCTAGAAGGAAAACAGTAAAGCTTTATTGTTTTTCTTTTTATAGAAAGAAGGAAGTTTATGAAAAGAATGATTATGGATACACCAATTGGAAAATTGGAATTAATAGAACAAGATGGTCTTTTAAAACAAATTTCATTTGAAGAATCTTTCCATGATGATATTGTTTTAGAACAAACAGAATTTCTTAAAAATTGTTGCCAGCAGTTAGAAGAATACTTTTCTCATAAACGTACAATATTTGAAATTCCTATTTTATTAGAGGGGACTGAATTTCAAAAGTGTGTGTGGAAAAATTTGCAAAAAATACCTTATGGAGAATTATGGAGTTATCAAAAATTAGCTTGTCTTATCGGCAATAAAAATGCTTGTAGGGCTGTAGGGATGGCTAACCATTTTAACCCTCTTCCTATTGTGATTCCTTGCCATAGAATCGTTGGAAAAAATGGAAGTTTGGTTGGTTATAGAGGAGGATTACAGAGGAAGAAACAATTGATTTCTTTGGAAAACGAAAAATAACAAATATTCTTTCTTTTTTTGGTCATAATAAAAATAGAAAGGAGAAAAATAGCATGGAAAATCAAGAATTATTGCAGTATATTTATGAAACAGTAGAAATGGGCAAATATTCTACTACAGAACTCACTAAAGAATTGCATGGAAAAGATAACAAAATAAAGGATATATTAGATGACATTCTAAAAGACTATGAACATTTTTACGAAAAATCAAAAAAATTATTAAATAAAAATAAAATAGAAGAAAAAGAAATTGGTATGATGGCTAAAATGGGAGCTAGTATGAGCATGAAAAAGGAAGTATTATCCGATAATAGTGATGCAAGCATTGCTGATATGTTAATCAAAGGATTGACAATGGGAAGCTTAGAAATGAGTAAAAAGATTGATCAATATGAAAAAAAGGCTGATAGTAAAATTTTAGATTTGGCTAAAGATGTTCATAAATTCCAAGAAAAGAAAATAGAGGAATTGAAAAAATTTTTATAATTTAAAACAATCTTTCAAACTAGGTTGTTTTAATTTGCAAATTTTTCTATTTTGAGATACAATGACGATGAAAGGAAAGGTGGCTATGATAGAAAATTTTAAGAAAATGTTTCGTATGTCAATACTAACATCCGTTTTCTTCATCGTAATAGGACTATTTTTAATTTTAAAACCAGAAACGACCATTACTACAATTTCTTATATTTTGGGAGCAGTTATATTAGTAACAGGTGTTGTTTTTATGATTAAATATTTTAGTACCAAAAATCAACTTGGAGTATTTAGTAATGATTTAGTCTCTGGTGTTATGAGTATTATTATTGGATTTATTTTCATTTTTAATCCAACTGCTTTAGCAAAAATCATTCCAATTATTTTAGGTATTTGGATTATCATTAGTAGCATTACTAAAATTCAGTATTCTTTACAACTAAAAATGTATCACAACAAAGCGTGGATTTCGACAATGATTATTGCAGCAATCACTTTTATGTGGGGTTTGTTATTACTATTTAATCCATTCGAAGGAGCAATGGTATTAACTCAAATCATTGGTATGTTTATTTTAGTGTACGCAGTATTAGATTTAGTAGAAATATGTATTATTCGCAAAAACCTAAGTTATTTGAAGAAAGAAGTTATTGATATTATAAAATAAGAATCAGGTAAAAATGATTCTTATTTCGTATAGAGAATAAAAAATCGCTTTTCAGGAATACTAAAAATATGATATACTTATAAAAAATAGGAAGAGTGAGAGAATGGGTTTATTATTACTATGTATTAAAATTTTTTGTGCACGTATATTAGATGTCTCTTTAGGAACGGTGAGAACTGTATTAACAGTAAAAGGGAAAAAGGGCTATTCTAGCATTATTGGATTTGTCGAAGTTTTGATTTGGTTTATTATCGTTCAAGAAGCTATGAATACCGATGAAACTAGCATATTAATTGCAATTTCCTATGCAGGTGGATATGCAACAGGAACCTACATTGGTGGATTTATCTCTCAAAAATTTATTCCAGGGAATTTTGGTGTTCAAATTGTAACAAGTATTCAAAATAAAAACATGATAGAAAAACTAAGGGAAGAGGGATATGCGGTTTCTGTCATCGATGTTAAGGGTCAGGAAGAAGAAAAATTAATGCTGTTTATAGAAATTGACAAAAAACGTTTTAATCATTTACAGAAACTTGTCAAATCGCTTGACGAAAAAGCCTTCTTAGTCGTAAATGAAACAAAAATGGTACAAAATGGTTACTTTAAATAAAGTAATATTTTAATAAAATATGGAAAGATTTTTTGACTAAAAACGCACGATTACATATATTATAGTGAGGTGTATTATATGTATAAAGTATATCAAGTATTGCCTGGTGAGGAATTAAAAAGTATAGCCGAAAAATTAGATATGGAAATGCAAGTATTATGTGAATTAAACGGAATTACAGAGGATTCAGAAGTGCGTGCTGGAGAAAACATTGTAATACCAAATAATCAGGCTAACTTATTTCAAACTTATAGAGTAAAATCAGGAGACAACTTATATGAAATAGGGAAAAGATATAATGTGAGTGCAACAGATCTATCCCTTTTAAATGGAATAGAAGAAAATGATTATATTTATCCAAATCAAGAACTTATTATTCCTAGAAGAGGCGTTCAAATCTATGTTACCAAAGATGGGGATACCTTTAAAAACGTAATACGACGTTTTCAAACAACTCCAGAACAATTTCAAATGGAAAATGAAAACATTTATTTATTGCCAGAACAATTATTAGTCTTTAAAAAAGGGAATTTTGTATAAAACTCTTTTTTTTTACGAATTTTTACGTTATAATGAACAATGTAGAGAGAAGTGAAGTAGATGAAAAAATGGATAATGTTTGTTGTAATTAGCCTCACACTTTTTACAACATCTTGTGGAAATAAATTATCAACCTATGAAGAAATCAGTTATGATAAATTTAACAGTATGATAGAGGGAAAACAAAGTTTTGTATTGTTTATTGGGTCAACAACTTGTTCTCATTGTGATTTATACAAAGAAACACTAAATGCAGTGATAAAAAAATATCAAGTTCATATTTACTATATTGATGTTTCTAAATTATCACTAGATGAAAATAATAAATTAAAATTAATTGCCAATTATACAGGAACTCCAACAACCGTATTTATCGAAAATGGGCAAGAAACTTCAATGTATGATCGTATTGATGGCAATAGACCAATGGATAAAGTAATTGAAAAGTTAAAGAAAAAAGGATATATAAAATAAGGAGAATCTGAATGAAAGAGGAAAATATTGAAATCTTGGGATTAGATGATATCAATATCCCTATAGCCGAAGAAAAAGTAAATAATGAAGTCCCAGAAACATTTAGTATTATCAAATCATATGGGGAAGATTTGACAGCTAAGACATATATAACCAATCCAGCAATCGCACGTGATAGCGAAATCAAAAAACTAATTATCGTTCTTTTAACACCAGAAAAATCAGGTTTATTAATTGGTAAAGCTGGTATTGGTAAAACAGCCATTGTAGAGGGATTAGCATATCTAATTCAACGAGATGAAGTTCCCAATTCCTTGAAAGGATATCGTATTATTAAAATTAATTCGACTTCTTTGGTTGGTAAGATGACTGTAAATGGAAAAGAAGAAATGGTTATTAGTTTATTGGTACAAGAATTAAAAGGTGTAGAAAAAACAATTCTATTTATCGATGAGGTTCATACTCTTATTGGTGGTCGTGGGGATGGCCCAATGGATTTAGCCAATATTTTAAAGCCAGCTCTTGACCGTGGTGATATTAAAGCAATTGGTGCTACGACAACAATTGAATATGATACTTATATTGTTAGGGACCGTGCGTTTTTAAGGCGTTTTGACCGAATCGATGTAGAAGAACCAGATATTCCAACAACCGTAAAAATCTTAATGGGAACACTTCCTAAAATTGAAAAGCAAACCGGTGTTAAATTTAAATATAATGATTATGTAACAGAATTATTGGTAAATGCAATTGTCAATGCAACTTCTGAATTTAAAAGAATTTATGGATTAGCTGCTCAATATCCAGACGTTGCTTTTTCTGTATTGACGCAAGCTTTTTCTCAAGCTTTATTTCAAAACAAACCTTATGTCGATGTCATGGATGTTTATGAAGCCATTAAAACAAGCAAACGTATTTACCCAGATAGTATCGTAAAGGAATTAAAAAAATTTAGAGAAGATTTTAAAGGCCTTTGTAAAGACGAAAATATTGTACTTCCTGAAGTAAAAAGAGAAGAAATCGAAAACAATGAAGAGAATTATTAAAATTCTCTTTTTTAAACAAATCATATTTTAAAATTTAAATCATTAGATTGAACTATGAGAGGAAGTGTGTTAAAATTGAAGAAGAGAAATAGTGAGGTGGCATTATGAGAGAAATTCCTAAAAGAAATTATTGGTTGCTAGGATTACTATCCATTATCACAATATTTGCTGTTTTCTATCTTTCCAATTGGTATAAAACGTCTAAGGAATATAACATTGAAAGTTCAGTAATGACGAATTTTCTTGGAGAAATTAAAGAAGTAGAAATTGACAATTATATTTTAGAAAATCCAGATATCGTGATTTATATTTCTTCTGGTCAAGAAGAACAGACAAAGAAATTTGAAAAAAAATTAAAGAATTATATCATTAAAGAAGAAATAAAAGGACAGTTTATTTATTTAGATTGTACCAATTTAACTCCTGAGTTTATTTCTACGTTCCAAAAAAAATATTTTAACGGGACATTAAAGAAAATACCAGTTACCTACCCTAATTTACTACTTTTAAATGATGGCAAAGTTATTGATGTACTATATAAATTACAAGATAAACCAGATATAAAAGATGTGAAAAAGTTTTTAGAAAAAAATGGAGTGACAAAAAATGCTTAATGTTGTATTATTTGAACCTGAAATTCCCCAAAATACTGGAAATATTATGAGAACTTGTGCTGGAACAAATACGAAATTGCACCTTATTGAGCCACTTGGTTTTTCATTAGATGAGAAAAATATTAAAAGAAGTGGTGTTAATTATATTGAACATTGTGATTATACAGATTATAAAAATTTTGATGATTTTGCTATAAAAAATCCAGGCGAATATTATTTTTTAACACGATATGGAACGAAAACACATACTTCATTTGATTATAAAAAAGCAAATAAACCAATTTATTTAATCTTTGGAAAAGAAAGTACAGGAATCCCAAAAGAAATATTGAACCACTATTTAGATAGATGTATGCGAATTCCAATCAATGAAAATATTAGGGCACTTAATTTGTCAAATTGTGTTGCGATTATGGTATTTGAAGTGTTACGTCAACTGGACTATCCTGGTTTACTATTCTCGGATCCATTTAAAGGTAGCGATTACTTGACAAGAGAAAATTAAAAATACTTGAAAAAAAAAAGAATTAATGTTATTATGATTATAAGAATATAAGGGAGGAAATTTACATGGATATTGTAATGGATAATTATATAATATGGATTATTGTAGCAATTGTAATTATACTGATGACAATTATTGGTTATATTGCAGAAAAAACAGATTTTGGAAAGAAAGAATTTTCAAAAAGAGGAAAGTTTGGAAAAATGAAATTGAAAAAAGCAAAAGGAAAATCGAAAGGAATCAATGAAGTAGAGGAAAAAGAAGCACCAGTCGAAGATTCAAATTCTTTAGGGCAAGCTTTAGAAAACTCAGAAGAAAAAATGGAATTTCAAATTCCAAATTCATTGACAAATGAAAACAGTAATATGAAAGCAGGATATACTACACCAAATATCAGTTCATTAGATCAAGAATGGAATTTATCATCAAATAATAGTATAGAATCAAATAAAACTATAACTCCAATCGAGGAGGATTTGAATGTTCCACTAAATGATACTAGAAAAAATGAAGAAATATCAGAGGAGTTTAATATGCCTGAACCTAAAAAATCACCAGTAATCAAAAGGATTGAAGAAGATTTAAATGCTCCATTTGGGGATGATGTGCAAGAATCAAAAAGTAGTGAGGAAAGTTTAGTTTTACCAGATATTGATTCTGTAAAAGAAGAAGTTCCACTTAATAATGAAGCAGAAGATGACATATGGAAATTTTAAAATAGCGTAGTGCTATTTTTTTGTATACAAAAAAGATAATGAAATATCAGAAATAACAATATATATATTTTTTTCAAAATATACTAGAATAACCTTATTAAATAAGCTTTTTTTAATAAAATAAACTATTAGATACACTATATTTTATAAGCATTTTTTTATAAAAAAAAATACTTTTTCATTTCCTATTTTTAAATATTGAGTAAATGTGATATAATAAATAAGATGCTAGATATTGATTGGAGGTTTGTTATGACATTTGATGGAATTGTAATATTATTAAGAAAATTATTAGATGTATTATTAGTCTGGTGGTTATTATACTACATTTTAAAAAATTTAAGAAAAAATGTAAAAATGGTGCTATTATTTAAAGGAATTTTAATTTTATTAATTCTTAAAATTATAAGTGATATTTTAAATTTAGTGACCATTAATTATTTATTGGATTATGTAATCATGTGGGGACCATTAGCGCTTATCATTATATTTCAACCTGAAATTAGAAATGTATTAGAACAACTTGGAAGAAGTCAGCTACTAGGACGTCATAAAGTTTTAACTGTAGATGAACGTGAAAAGGTTGTTTATGAGATTATTCAAGCATTGGATTACTGTAAAAAATCAAGGATTGGAGCTTTGATTGTAATAGAAAGAGATCACAGTTTAAGTGATTATATTGAAAAATCTAAAAAATTATATGCAGATATTTCAAATGATTTATTGGTATCAATCTTTTTCCCAAATAATCCTTTGCACGATGGTGGAGTCATTATTCAAGGTGATAAGATTACGAGTGCAGGAGCCGTTTTTCCTACTAGCGATAATTTGAAAATTAGTAAAAGACTTGGAACGCGTCATCGAGCAGCACTTGGAATTTCAGAAGAAACCGATTGTATTTCATTAATTGCATCCGAGGAAACTGGCAGGCTTTCTATCGCAATTGGTGGAGAACTTCATTATAATTTAACAACAGATGAAATAAAACTAATGTTATTAGAAGAATTACGACCTAAAAAAATAACTTTAGAGGAAGATGAGGAGGAGACGATTGATGAAGAAAATAGCGAAAACATTGAGTAATTTTTTCTATAAAATTTGGACTTTTATTGATCGTAAAATCATTGTTCCTATTACGAAAATCATTTTAAAATTGACTGGCAATATTGATCACTCTGGTAAAAAATTTGAAAATTGGTTATCAAGACCAACTACTTTATTATTTATATCGCTATTTTTAGCTATTATGATTTTTATTGTAGTAGATCAAAAAATATTGATTTTTTCAGAAAGTTCAGCCGAGGTACTTACAAAGCAACCAGTAACGGCTAAATATAACGAAGAGGCTTATGTAATAGAGGGTTTACCAGAAACAGTAGATATCACATTAATTGGTTCAAAAACAGATTTGTTTATTGCCAAACAATCGCCATCTTATGATGTGAATGTTGATTTGACAGGATTAAAACCAGGTACCCACAAAGTAAACATTAAGTATAATCAGGCTGCTTCAACTTCTTTGGAGTACAAAGTCAATCCGTCTAATGTTACAATTTATATTTATCCTAAAATATCTAAGACTAAGACATTGTCTATTGATCTTTTGAATAAAGATAATTTAGATTCAAAATTAGTAATTAAAGATATGAGTGTTATTAACGATAAAGTGATTGTAAAAGGTGCGGAACATCAATTGAATCAAGTAGCAACCGTAAAAGCTTTGGCAGACGTTAAAAACATTGTCAAACAAGAAATTGGGACAACAACATTGAAAGATGTGCCATTAAAAGCATATGATGAAGAGGGAAATATCATAGATGTAGAAATCGTTCCCGCTAAAATAGATGTTGAATTACAAATAGTTTCTCCAATGAAAGAACTTCCAATTAGAATTATTCCAAAGGGAAATGTTGCTTTCGGAAAAGCAATTAGTACCATCGATAGTAATGAATCGACAATTACGATTTATGGAGATGAAGCAGCTTTAGCGAATTTAAAATATATTCCTGTTGAAGTAGATGTCACAGAGTTAAAAGAAGATCGTCAGTATAAGCTTGGAATATCAAAACCAGTTGGGGTAACATCAATGAGTCTTAACAATCTTACTGTTAATATTAAACTAGATGATTCATCAGATAAAGATATTAATAATGTTCAAATTGAATATCGTAATTTAAGTGATGGTTATACGGTTCAAGGACTTAGTGAAAATGATATTAAAGTAAGTGTCAATGTAAAAGGTGTAAAATCAGTACTAGATGCAATTAAAACGGAAGACATTACTGCTTATTTAGATTTAAAGGGTTATACAGAGGGAACCTATGAAATAGATGTTAATGTTGAGGGTACTGATGCACGTGTTCAATACATTGCTAAGACTAGAAAAGTAAAAATTAAAATAGAAAAATCATCATAAAAAGACCAGAATAAGGTCTTTTTTTTGCTAAATATATTTGTATAATTGGATTATTTTGATTGGCAAAATCCAAGCAAAATATGAATATTTATAGTATTTTTATATCAGAATAAAAAAGGTGTTGTAACTTTATTTTTGTTCTATATGAGAAAATAGAATTCCAATGTTGATTAATCCACAAATTCCAACCAAACCATAAACGATTCTAGCAAGTAAAGTCATTTCACCAAAAATTGTTGCTACTAAATCTAAATCAAATAAAGCAATAAGTCCCCAGTTAGCTGCACCAATAATGGTAAATACTAAGGCTATTTTTTGAATTGTTTCCATATCTGTTCTCCTTTCTCTTTTATTTTTAGTTTTCTCAAAAAAAATTAGATTATTCATTCATATTTGTAAAAATTTTTCCATACACTGAAAGTGTAATGATGAGGTGAATAAAAATGAAAAAAAAGCTACTACTTTGTACAATCATATTAAGTTGTTTCTTTTTAACAGGTTGTTTTAAAAAAGGAGAAAAGGATATTGTAAAAGACTTTGCAAAAAAAATAGAAAATTCTAAAGGTTATCACTTGACAGGCGATTTAGAAATCCAAAACAATGAGGAAACATATCGTTATAGTGTCGATGTTTCAAGTGCGAAAACCGAAAAATTTAGAGTTAGTTTGAAAAATAAAACCAATAACCATGAACAAATTATTTTAAGAAACGATGAAGGTGTGTATGTATTAACGCCATCATTAAATAAGAGCTTTAAATTTCAAAGTGAATGGCCTTACAATAATTCACAAAGCTACTTATTACAAACAATCTTACAAGATATTAAAAATGATGAAAAAAGAACATTTAAAGAAACGAAAGATGGTTATGAATTTACGACAACTGTAACATACTCTAGCAATAAGGAACTTGTAAAACAAGTAATCAAAATGGATAAAAAGTTAAATATCCAAGAAGTAAATGTTCAAAATAAGGATGGAAAAACAAAAATAAAAATGACTTTTTCTAAAATTGATATGAAAGCAAGTTTTGACACAAAATATTTTGATTTAAATGAAAATATGCAAACGGCTTCAGTAGAAGAAGAAACCAAAACAGTAGGAAAAATCGATGATATTATTTACCCTATGTATATTCCTGAAAATACGAAACTAACAAGTCAAGATAATGTGTCAACTGATAATGGAGAAAGAATAATTTTGACATTTAGTGGAGAAAAACCATTCTTAATGGTTCAAGAAACATCAGGAAAAGCAAGTGCGATGACGACAGTTCCAGTCTATGGTGATCCGTTATTTGTTGGGGATAGTATCGGTGCGATGACAGATTCTAGTATTACTTGGATGAGTGATGGAGTAGAATACTATGTTGTTTCTGATAAATTAAGTCAAGAAGAACTTTTAAGTGTTGTAAACTCAGTTAGTAGTATGCCAATCGGAAAATAGAACATTTTGTTTCTATTTTCTTTTATTTATGCTATAATATAGAGCAGGTGATGAAAATGGCAAATAAAAATAATAAACAAACTGTAATACAAAAACCAGTAACATCTGATGAAATGATGAGGCTCATCAAAGTTATTATCATTGTAGTAATAATAGCCGTTATTTTTTATTTTATTACAATTGTTATAACAAAATATAAAAAAGAAAAAACACAACCGAATTATAATGATTCTACTCCAGCAATTATTCAATATGATGAAATTGTATTAGGAAGTCTATTTAATCAAAAACGGGAAGAATATTATGTACTTATTATGGAAGAAAAAGAACCATATAAAGAACTTCTTTCTAGTTATATGAAAACATATAGTGCAAAAGAAAATTCGTTAAAGATTTTTACTTCTAATTTAGATAGTGTATTTAATCAATTTTATATATCTGAAACTTCAAATTTAAAAACAAGTAATATTTCAGAATTCCGTGTTTCAGGGCTAACATTAGTAAAAATAAAAAATAATAGTGTAATAGAGGCATATGAGGGAATAGATGCGGTAGAAAAAGCATTTCAATCATTAGTTAAATAGTTACCGATAGGTAGCTTTTTTTGTCAAAGAGTGTGAAATAAATATAAAAAAATATTGATTCTTGTACTTTTTTTGAACAAATATGGTACACTATATAATAGGATTATATTATAGGAGGAATACGTATGCCAAAAAAAGAAGTAGAAAAGCAAAATGAAGAAACGAAAAAGGTAGAACCAAAAGAAACAACTAAGAAAAAGGTACAACCGAAAACCACCAAAGGTACAACCGAAAAAAAGAAAATAGAAAAAGAAGAAAATACGAAAGTAAAAAAAGAAGAAAAAAAGGATGCTAAAACAAACAAAGAAGAAATGAAAGAAATAAAGCCGATAAAAAAGAAAAAAGAAACAACAAAGAACGAGAAAATAGTGAAAGAGAAAAAGGATAATATTAAAAATGAAACTGAAGAGTTACCAAAAAAAGAGAAAGAAATAAAAAAAGAGATTACAGTAGATTCTGTTATTAAAAATGAGAATCCAATTAAGGAAGAATTAAAAAAGGAATCATTAACGAAAAAAGTAGTAGAAAAAGAATCAAAATCATCCAAAAATGAATTTCGTACACTAGAAGTTGGAGTCTTGGTTTTATTAACTTGCATTATTAGTTTGATTGTTGGTAGTGGACTTGGTATGAAGTTTAGTGAAAAAATCGTTGATAATGAAGAAAAAGAAACACCAACAACCAATGCAGCAATGCGAGATTTTATAAAAGAATATAATTATTTAATTGATAATTATTATGGTGAAATTGATGAAAAGGAATTATTGAATACTGCTTTTAAAAGTGTAGTAGATTCGCTAGAAGATGCGTATAGTGGGACAATTGATGATAATACCTCTAATAATTTTGATATTGAATTAGAGGGGCATTATGATGGACTTGGTGTAGAAATTATTAATGATGAAAATAAAAATATTTTAATTTATAGTATCATTCCAAATTCACCAGCCAGTAGGGTAGATCTTCAAAAAGGTGATAAATTGATTACTGTGAATGGGATAGAAGTAAGTGGAATGGTAACAACTGACTTCGTAAATAACATTGTAAAAGGAAGTGGAGCAACTGATTTTACAATTGTATATGAGCGAAATGGGGAACAAAAAAGTGTCACCATTAAAAAAGAGGGAATTACCCTACAATCAGTTACATCAAAGACATATGAAGAAAATGGGAAAAAAATAGGATATTTAAAAGTAACTCTTTTTGCTGCTAATACATATGATCAATTTAAAAAGGAATTGACAGCATTAGAAGAAAATGGAATCGATTCTCTTATTATAGATTTAAGAGATAATAATGGTGGACATTTAACATCTGTACAGAATATGATTAGTTTATTCTTAGATTCTTCTCATGTTATTTATCAAACACAAGATAAAAAGAAAACTACTAAAGTATACTCTACTGGAAAGAAAACAAAACAATATCCAATTGCTATTGTAGGAAATGCGTTAAGTGCTTCTGCATCAGAAGTAATGATTGCAGCTCTTACAGAAGAATATGGTGCTGTTTTAATAGGAAATCAATCTTTTGGAAAAGGAACTGTTCAAGAGCTTCATGAATTATCAAATGGAGATGAATATAAATTTACAACCAAAAAATGGTTGACACCTAAGGGAAATTGGGTTCATAATAACGGTATTATGCCAACAATTGAGGTAACTTTAGCAAAAGAATATTATGATAATCCAGTAGAAGAAAATGATAATCAATTAAGGGCAGCTCTTGATTATTTAAAAGAAAAAAAATAGAATAAAAATAACTGTGTTCAATCAGATACGTGATATATTATAAATAATATCACGTATCAAGTAGAATACGATTATAAGTAAATTGATATCGTAATATTACAAAATATTATTTGAAATATTAAAATAAAAGTGATAAGAAAAAAAGTATATAAAAATTATCTGTATTAAAATTACAGATAATTTAATAACGAAAAGTAGCTTAACTTGGTAGAGCACTTGATTCGGGTTCAAGAGGTTGCAGGTTCAAATCCTGTCTTTTCGACCAA